>NZ_JAKUFX010000051.1:0-35841 GCF_022663635.1 Bacillus cereus group sp. BfR-BA-01356
TATCTAGAAATATCTTGAGACGTCCAAGTATTTTCTTTATTACTGGACTCTTATTAGAGAGTAAAACTAAGCCTGAGATAGGGCTTAAATATTAATATACGAGGGGAATAATGTATGATTGTTTTCTATGATAGTTGGTGTCCGATGTGTACGGCCGTTGCAGAACGTACGAAAAAATTAGATAAAAAGGGTAAGATGAAATTTGTTTCATTTCGAAATGAAGATGTAGTTGAGAAGTATGAGCTTTCTCAAGAACTACAAAGTAAGATGGAACAAAGACTGTATATTTTTAAAAATAATAAGTGGTATGACGGTATTCAGAGCATAGATGTATTAGCAAAGGCCGTTCCATCTTATTGGTTTGCAGTTCCTTTTATAAAGCTATCTATCGTACTTGGTTTTGGAAGTAAAGTATACGATTATATCGCTAATAATAGAAAACTTGTTCCAGTGGGACATTGCCGCGGTGGGGTTTGTGAAATCCCTACAAAAAAATGAAATCATCGTTATCTTTCTTTTGCACCTATTAATAGAGCGTGATATGATGAATTTGGAATGAAAGTTGAAGGAGAGATTACAAGATGTCAAATGCTTATGAAGAATACATGCGCCAAATGGTAATCCCAATGCGCCAAGAGTTAGTGCGTTCTGGGTTTGAAGAGTTAACTACAGAAGAAGCTGTAACAGAATTTATGGAAAATACATCAGGTACAACTTTAGTAGTTGTAAACTCTGTTTGTGGTTGTGCAGCTGGTTTAGCACGTCCATCAGCAGGTCAAGCGGTTGTTCGTGCTGAAAAACAACCTGATCATCTTGTAACTGTATTCGCAGGTCAAGATAAAGATGCTACTGCAAAAATGCGTGAATACTTCGGAGAAATTCCTCCATCTTCACCATCTATGGCATTATTAAAAGGAAAAGAAGTTGTTCACTTTATTCACCGTCATGAAATTGAAGGTGCAACTATGGACGAAATTATTACGAACTTAGAACAAGCTTTCGAAAAGAATTGCTAAAGAAGGGGGAGAGTAAATCTCCCTCTTTTCTTTATATAGAGGTGAAACAATGATCGTAACAACAGCAGGAAGAACGAACAAAGAAATGACAGATTATGCAAACGAGGTAGCAGCAGAATTAAATGCTTCTTTCGTTAAACGTAATGACATACCGGTACATAAGCTACATGAGCAGTATGAACAAGATGTGCTTGTCGTAGGGAAGAACCGATTAGCTATTTATCCAAAAGGTACGGAAGAATCGTTTTTCTTTCATCCGAACTCAGCGATGTTTCGTGTGAAAAGGTTAATGCGTGGAGAACACGATCCGTTTGTACAAGCCACGCAATTAGAGAGAGGAATGACAGTGTTAGATTGTACGCTCGGGATGGCATCAGATAGTATTGTAGCTAGTTATGTTGTTGGGGAAAGCGGAAAAGTAACAGGACTTGAAGGCAATGAGTATATGGCTTATATTATGGAAAATGGTTTGAAAACATGGTCTTCATCTGTTTCTGAAATTGATGAAGCAATGCAAAGAATCCAAGTAAAGCAAACGGAGCATTTTTCATTTTTAGCGCAATGTGAAGACAATAGTTACGATGTCGTTTACCTTGATCCGATGTTTGAAGAAACTGTCATAGAATCCGATGGAATTAAAGGATTAAAACACTTCGCTTTGTATCATGATATTACTGACGAAACAATTGCGGAGGCAAAACGAGTGGCGAGAAAACGTGTCGTTTTAAAAGATCA
Organism: Bacillus cereus group sp. BfR-BA-01356; assembly: GCF_022663635.1. Lineage (NCBI taxonomy): Bacteria > Bacillati > Bacillota > Bacilli > Caryophanales > Bacillaceae > Bacillus > Bacillus cereus group sp. BfR-BA-01356. The sequence continues at coordinate 1,752 of NZ_JAKUFX010000051.1, forward strand.
TTTTCGTAGTTCTAGATTTGAAAAACACAATTTTTATGTATACAAAAGAAAAAGTGCTAAGTTTCACTTTGGTGTAATTGACCCTTGCTAATTGTTTGAAAAGATGTATAATAAGCAATAATTAATTAAATATACTGTCTGTGATGAAGAGAGTAGTCTTTTTTAGAAGGAAAGCGAGCTAGGGATGGTGTGAGCCTAGTACGGAAGAAAAAGATGAAGCGCACTTCGGAGATGCTTCTTGAACGAATAGTAGAGAAAGCCGAGGCCCCCTGTCCTCGTTATAAACGGGAAAGTGGTTCGTAACGAACAACAAGGGTGGTACCACGGGTTAAAACTCGTCTCTTTTTTAGAGACGAGTTTTTTGTGTTTTAAAAAATAAGGAGGTTGTATCATGGATTATAAAATGCAGTTTGCGGAAAGTTTATCTAATATTTTCACGAATGAATTAACGCAAAAACAAATTTTAGATTTAATTGAAACACCGAAACAAGATGAATTTGGAGATGCAGCGTTCCCATGCTTTTCATTAGCGAAGCAATATAAAAAAGCACCAGCTCTTATCGCAAAGGAAGTTGCTGAGAAATTCAATGATCCGTTTTTTACGAAAGTAGAAGCCGTTGGTCCTTATGTAAATGTATTTTTCAATCGTGAAACTGTAAGTGATGCAGTATTAAAAACAGTTTTAGCGGAGAAAGAAGAGTTCGGTCAAAACCACTTTGGCTGTGAAAAAACAGTAGTAATTGATTATTCCTCTCCTAATATCGCGAAACCTTTTTCGATGGGGCATTTACGTTCTACAATGATAGGAAATTCGCTGAAACATATCGCTGAAAAATGTGGCTATGAAGTTGTAGGGATTAATTATATAGGAGATTGGGGAACACAGTTTGGAAAGTTAATTACGGCTTATAAAAAATGGGGAAATGAAGCAGTAGTTAAAGAAGATCCAATACGTGAGCTATTTAAGTTATATGTCCAATTCCATGAAGAGGTAAAAGACGACGAAGAACTAGAAGAAGAAGGACGTGCTTGGTTTAAGAAACTAGAAGAAGGTGATGAAGAAGCGGTAGAACTTTGGAATTGGTTTCGTCATGAGTCCCTTAAAGAATTTTCTCGCATTTATGAACTTCTCGGCGTAGAATTTACTAATTTTCAGGGAGAAGCATTTTATAATAATTTAATGGAAGATTTTATTGGGATTTTAGAAGAACATGAGTTGCTTGAACAATCAGAAGGTGCATTAGTCGTTAATTTAGAAGAAGAAGGAATGCCGCCTTGTTTAATTAGAAAATCAGATGGTGCGACGATTTATGCAACGCGTGACTTAACGGCAGCTTTATATCGTCAAAACACTTATGGGTTTGATAAAGCGCTATATGTTGTTGGTCCAGAACAAAGCTTACATTTCAATCAATTTTTCACCGTATTAAAAAAACTTGGCTATACTTGGGTTGATGGTATGGAACACGTACCGTTTGGCTTCATTTTAAAAGATGGTAAGAAAATGTCGACACGTAAAGGAAGAGTTATTTTACTTGAAGAAGTACTCGAAGAAGCAATCGAACTTGCAAAACAAAATATTGAAGAGAAAAATCCAAACTTAAAACAGAAAGAAGAAGTAGCAAAGCAAGTCGGTGTTGGTGCAGTCATCTTCCACGATTTAAAAAATGAGCGTATGCATAATATCGAATTCTCATTAGAAAATATGCTGAAATTTGAAGGAGAAACAGGACCTTACGTACAGTACACACATGCACGTGCTTGTTCTATTTTAAGAAAAGAAAGTGTAGAATTTGAAACATGTACATTTGCTTTAAAAGACGATCATAGCTGGAGTGTCGTAAAATTACTAAATAAATTCCCGCAAATAATTGAAGCAGCTTTCAATAAAAATGAGCCATCGATTATTTCGAAATATATATTAGATGTAGCACAATCATTCAATAAATATTACGGTAATGTTCGTATATTAGAAGAGAGCAAAGAAAAAGACAGCAGACTCGCATTGGTTTATGCTGTGACGGTTGTATTAAAAGAAGGATTACGTTTACTTGGGGTGGAGGCACCTGAGGAAATGTAACATAGTAGTAAACTGACAAACTGGGTCTAGTATAAACCTGGTTTGTTTTTTTATTGGATATATATTTTTTTTGCAAAATCAATTAAAATCTTTTTAGAGAGGGTGGTTCATATTGATTCGAACTTTTATTTTACAAATTCCTTGTCATAGAAGATTAGATAGGAGTTTTTTTAAACTACAAAAGTACATACCTTTATGTGCGCGTTGTACAGGCATGCTTATTGGTATTTTAATGTTTCCAATTTATTTTTATATGACACCTTCATTTCTTTTGGCAATCATACTATCATTTTTCGCTCAAATTCCGTTACTTATCGATGGGTTCACCCAAAAGTGGAAATGGAGAAGTAGCTCAAATTTGCTAAGAATAACTACTGGTGTATTAAGCGGTAATGGTATGGGATTATTCATTTCCTCTAGTGTTATATGGATATTATCTTAAGATATATAGTAATGGAGGTATTTACATAGATGTTCTGGATTTACTTAATTCTAATTTTTATTTCAGGCGGAAGTGGAATTGGTTTTATGATTCAAAATAAGTATACAGAAGCAATAATAGCTTTTGTTATTTGTATACTATTGTTTGGGCTACTGTATTATTATCTTAAAAGAAACAAAAGAAAGAGAAAAGCAGATTGTGACGATTTAGACTGTACGGATTGTTTTGATTGTGATTGTACTTGTTAAATTTTTCTTCCAAATAAAAAGCTAGTGTATTATTAAAAATACACTAGCTTTTTTGCTTTGAAATTTTAAGAAAAGTGTAGGAATACGGCTATTATATAGAGAACTTTAGTTTTGTATATAAAAGGAGGCGTTAGATGTTGGAAACGTATGATTGGAACAATAAACTAACATATTTAAAAAGCACGAGAGATTTATATTACAACGACGATTATGTAAGCTTTTTAGTAAATACAGTTTGGAAGATTACTAAGCCTGTACATATCGTTGATTACGGTTGTGGATATGGTTATTTAGGATTAGTATTAATGCCATTACTCCCAGAAGGTTCAAAGTATACAGGTATTGATAGTGGAGAAACATTATTAGCTGAAGCCAGAGAGTTGTTTCGTTTACTTCCGTATGATTCAGAATTTCTTGAAGGAGATGCTACAGAAATTGAACTGAACGATAAATACGATATAGCAATCTGTCATGCTTTCTTATTACATATGACTACTCCAGAAACAATGCTAGAAAAAATGATACATTCAGTTAAAAAGGGTGGAAAAATAATCTGTTTTGAACCACATTGGATTTCTAATATGGCTTCTTATTTACTAGATGGGGAGAAACAATCGGAATTTATTCAGCTAGGTGTTTTGCAGAAATTATTTGAAAGTGATACGCAAAGAAATGGTAAAGATGGCAATATAGGCATGAAAATACCGATATATTTAAGTGAATTAGGTGTGAAAAATATTGAATGTAGAGTAAGCGATAAAGTGAACTTTTTAGATTCAAATATGCATCACAATGATAAAAACGATTTGTATCAATCATTAAAAGAAGAGGGGATTGCAGGTGATCCGGGTGATAAGCAACAATTTGTAGAACGTTTAATAGCCAGAGGATTAACATATGATAATGCGCTAGCTCAATATGAAGCTGAACTACGATTTTTTAACATATTTCATGTGTATTCTTCTTTTGTATACGCTCCCAATATGAAAATTACATTTGGTGACATAGTTTGTTAAAAGGTATGATGTATAAGGATTGTCGTTTAATGTCGATAAGTCGATATTCGACATATAATCGCTGATAAATGTTAAGAATCGGTCGATATAATTTGAAAATCGCCGATAAAATGAAAGAATCGCTGATATATTTGAATTATCGCCGATATAATTTTATGTACTAATTTCAGCTTCTACAAGATAAAAACCGCATGTTACGTTATTCCATATAATTAAACAAAATACGGAGAAAAACAATCGTTTTTACTATATTTTGTTATAAATTTGAATAATATTAATTAATACCATCCATTTTAAGAGATTTTAGTTGAATACATACTATATGGTGTGTAAAATCTAAGCAAGTAGCAGTTTAAATATAAATTCGAGGTGAATGCATGCTAGATTTTAAGCAATTAGAAACTTGTTTAAAAGACAAGAGATTTGTAGATGGATTACAGGAAATAAATAATGAAATTGCATATATAAAAGAAACGAATACTTTATCCTATGTGAAGAATTGGCTTGCCAATATTCCTTCGCATAAGGAGTTCGATATATTAATTCGCCTTACTGATGAAGGGCTTATGCACCAATACAGTTCATTCCTCATTCGTTACGCTTATAAAAAATTCCCAAATATGAGAACGCTCTCTTTATATTGTGATGAGTTAATTGATGAGCGGAAAATTCTTGAAGCAGAGCAGTTGTTAAAATCTTCTTTAGAAGAGTTAAGTAAAGAAGAAATAGATGCAGATTTTTTAGCGAAAACATATTTTACGTTAGTACGATGTCTTTTAGAAATGAAACGAAACGAAGAAGCGTTAATGTATATGCAAAAAGCAGAGGAGTACAGTGCGCGCGCAGTGTTTGATAAATGGGGCTACGTTTATATGCATACAGGTGAATGGGAGAAAGCGGAAGAACAATTTATTGCTGGCATGCAGCATGAAGATTGTGAAGAGTTATCTACCTATTTATTATCACAATTGTATGCGAATAAAGGAGAACAAAAACGCGCGATACAGTTAATCGATGATGCGATTGTAAAATTCCCACAAGTACCATATTTTCATTTTGAGAAGATAAAGTATTTATTAGATTTAGAGCAATATGAAGAGATGTTAGCGGTAATAGATAACATAAATACTCAGCTGCCATATCATGCCTATAATACTTACTTTGTACATTTACGTGCAGAAGCACTGTACAAAATGAATAAATTTGCAGATTTACAAAAACTATTAAAAGAAGAAAAGAGTTTAAAAGAATCTTTATATCATAATTTAGAAAAAAATCCGGATGGAAAAAAGGTTCACTTGCCGATAGTTCCAATTGTACAAAAGGATAATTATTGTGTTCCGACAAGTTTAGAGATGATGTTGCGTATATGGGGAGAGAAACGTACACAAGATGAAATAGCAGAGTTTATTTTTGATATGACAGGATCGAAGTTTTCAGATACTGTTTCTTATTTAGAAGAATTAGGTTATGAATATCGTTATTTTAAAGGGAACGAAGAGAATTATAAGAGACTGATTGACGAAGGAATTCCTGTTTTATTAAGTATAGATATTGAGCATGCTTCACACGTACAAGTTCTATCTGGATATGATGATACATTGCAAGCTTTCTATGTTCAAGATCCAAACTTTATAGAACCAGTTCTTGTGGAATATAGTAAATTACAAGAAAAATATCGTTATACAGGCTGTTTAGCAATCACGTTTGTTCCGAAAGAAAAGAAGGAGCAACTAGCGTTTCTAAGTGAGGAAGAAAATCGTTACTTTAAATCTATTTTTTCTCTTACGGATCATTTAGATGAACATGACAAAGAGGGAATTAGTAACTTAGTACAATTTTTAAAAGAAACGAGTGATAATCCAAATACGTGGTTATATACGATAAAGCACTTAGATGTTGAAGTAGATAAAAAATTTATTTTATATTGTATCGATAAGTTAATGGAAAAGTTTCCGAACTCGGACTTTGTTAAATTGCATGGTGCACAATGTTTTATTCGTCTTCAAGAAGTAGAGAAAGCGGAGCAAATGCTGACAAGCGTTGAGAAGAAAAATAATCGTGCTTTATATCATTTAATAAACGGAAGATATGCGTTTGAACAGGAAAGTTATCTAGAAGCGATTTCAAGCTTTCGTTTATCGTTACAATTAGACGCAGATCAGCCTATTGCTTGGAGTTTTCTCGCTTTATCCTATATGTATATTGATCAATCTGAAAAAGCATTGCAATACTCTCAAGTTGCATTAGAGCGTAGTCCTGAAAGGTTCACTTTAACAAATCACGGTTTAATATTAATAGATTTAGAAAGATATGAAGAAGCATATGAAATCTTTAATGACTTGTTAAAAGAGTATAAATATGAAGCGCATGTATGGTATGAACGAGCGAGATGTGCACATCAACTAGGGAAATTATATTTAGCAATAAAAGGGCTTAAAGTAGCGATTCATTTGGATAGTAATGCACCTTACATTTATACGAAACTTTCGGAAATATACGAATCTGATTTGAAGGATGAGGAAAGTGCGAAAGAAAGTTTATTAAACGGTATTGAGAATTGTGATGATAAAGCACCTCTTTACGTAAAATTAGGTGATTATCATTTTCAAAATGATAGCTTGGAAGAAGCAGAAGTATTGTATAAGCGTGCTTTAGAAGAAAATGATGAGGATGTTTATTCTCACTTCGGACTTACACAAGTTTATATGGCAAGAGAACAATATAAGGAAGCAAAAGAATATATACTTGGTCTTGAGAAGCAAATTGAAAAGAGCCAAGATTTCCTCATGAATGCAGGAATGGTTTTATGGGATGCTGAAATTGAACTTGGTGGAAATGAAGAAGGGTTTAAAGTAGCACTATCTAAGTTAGAAAATGGTATAAAGAAAAGTGATTATAATGTAGTAAGTGCGTTAGATGAATATGTGAATCGAATTAAAGGAACGGAATTTGTACAACGAGGTATAGCATTTTTAAGAACGTTACACAAAGAAAGAAATGAAGTAAGTGAGTACGGTTGTTATGCAGGTATTTTATATGAATCTATTGGACAGTACGGCCAAGCGATGAAAAGATATAATAAGGCGATAGAACAAATGGAAACGGCATTACCGTATTACCGAATTGGTGAAACACTTATGGCATTAGGGCAATTGACGGAAGCAAAACAAGCGTATGAAACATGTTTAGAGCTTGATGGGAATTTCGTAGGTGTACATTTACAGCTTGCGGAAATATACGAAAAAGAAGAAAACCGTTCTAAAGAACAAAGTCATATGGTTCAGGCGATGAAAGAAGAGCCGTTGCATATTAATATGGAATATTTAGCACAGCTTTCAGTAGATATGAATCTTCAGGAAGAATTGCTGACTGAACTAGAACAATTAGCGGACGAAGTACCTGAAATATGGCGTTTAGATGCGATTGCGTATGTGTACGGAGCGATGAATGAAATAGATAAAGAACAAGCACAGGTTGAATACGCACTACAATTAGATGGTGAGCATATAGAAGTTCTATATCATTATGCAAAAGTATTAGTGAAAAAAAGAAATGTAAAAGCAATTGAAGTTGCAATGAAAGTAATACAAAAAGATTTTGATAATGAACGTATATTTGATGTTTATGTAAAAGCAGTAGAGCAACATAAAAAATTGTCTAACATACGAGATTTTCTTCATACGTTAAAGGTGAAAAAAGCAGAAAGGAGTACAGCATTCATGTATGCTGCAGCTGCGGTTACGGAAATATGGATTGAACGCCAGCTGCATGAACAGCCAAAACGATCTATCATTACGAGAGCTTTTTATCGTATGAAAAATCGTGCGAAAGAAATTTCAATGGTTACTATGATAATTGATTTATATGAAATCTCTTTAAAGTTAAATCCGAAAAATAGTATGGCAGCACAGCGATTTGCGCTATTTTATGAGAATGTAGAGATGAATAAAGAAGCAATAGAGATTCTGCACACGTCACTAGAAAATAAATGGGATTATGACGTAGCGAAGCAACTTGTAAATCTTTTCGTTGAGTGCGAGGAAGAAGATATGTTAAGAGATGCTTTGGAATTAACGAAACAAATGGTTCGAGAACTACCAGATGATTATGATACTCTTCTTCTGCAAGCACAAGTATTCTTTAAAGCAGGGGAAGAAAGAAAAGCAGAAAAGATTATCTTACAATTAACAGAGCAAACACCGTTTGTAAGTAGAGCATTTCTTGCTTTAGGAGAAATATATCAAAGTCAAGAAAGGTTTGAAGAGGCAATTCATGTATTAGAAAATGCTTCTATACATCATCCAAATGAAACAGCAATTCTTCTTTCTTTAGCATCTTCATATCATGGTGCCGGCCAAACGATACAGGCAGAAAAAATAACAAATGAAGTATTAATAATTGACGCGAGTGATTTGTTAGCAAGATATGATCGTGCTTGTTATTTAGCGCAGTTAAATAGAAATGAAGAGGCGAAGGAAGAGCTTGAATTTGTCCTTCGTGAGGATGAATCGGGATTCTTTGCTGAACTTATTGAGGATGATGAAAATTTAGCAGCATTGCGAGAATTTGAAAAGTAATTGTATAAGAATAGGGAAAAAAGATAAGGATATATTTTGAATTAGTTGACAATTAGTTGCTAAATGGCATAAAATAACTTTTAACAAAGTATACAAATCTGAAGACGAGAAAGAGTAAAATAGTGAGCTGTTCTCCAGAGAGCCGGTATATTGCTGAAAGCCGGTGTGCAGACGTTATTTGAAAATCATCTCCGAGGAGCCGAGGCTGAAAGTAAGTAAGCCCGGACGGATGTCTACCGTTACAAAGAACACGTATGATAGTACGTTGCTAAGTGCTATTAGTGAAAATGCTAATAGAATTAGGGTGGTATCGCGGGTAAACCCGTCCCTACTTTATAGGGACGGGTTTTTTGTGTGTTTTAAAATATTCAAAGGAGTGATTGTATATGGAAAAAGTAGATGTAAAAGAATCAGCTGTAGGAAGAGAAATGCGAATTCGCAAACAGTGGAACGAACAAAATATTTTCGAACAATCAATTCAGAATCGAGAAGGCGCACAGTCTTTCGTATTTTATGAAGGACCACCAACGGCGAACGGACTACCGCATGTAGGTCATGCACTTGGACGAACAATTAAAGATTTAGTAGCAAGATATAAAACGATGGCTGGTTATAAAGTGTTAAGAAAAGCGGGATGGGATACACATGGTTTACCTGTAGAATTAGGCGTTGAGAAGCAACTTGGTATTTCTGGTAAACATGAGATCGAAGAATATGGTATTGAACCATTTATTCAAAAGTGTAAAGAGAGTGTTTTCACATATGAGAAGCAGTGGCGTGAATTCACTGAAAGTATTGGTTATTGGGTAGATATGGATGATCCATATGTAACTTTAAAGAATCCATATATCGAAAGTGTATGGCATATTTTGGGGACAATCCATGAAAAAGGATTGTTATATAAAGGACATAGAGTTTCACCATACTGCCCAAGCTGCCAAACCTCATTGAGCTCACATGAGGTTGCACAAGGGTATAAAACAGTAAAAGATTTAAGTGCAACTGTGAAGTTTAAAGTGAAAGATAGTGAAAATGAGTATTTCTTAGGTTGGACCACAACACCTTGGACACTTCCAGCAAACGTTGCGCTTGCTGTCCATCCAAATATGGAATACGTTAAAGCAAAACAAGAAAGTCATGTATACATTGTTGCGAAAGAACGTGTACAAGAAGTATTAAAAGAGAACTATGAAGTATTATCTGTTCATAAAGGCGAAGAATTATTAAACACATCTTATACAGCGCCATTTCCGATGAAAGAAGTTACAAATGGTTACCGCGTTATTGCAGCAGATTTTGTAACGGGAGATAGTGGTACAGGACTTGTTCATATTGCTCCAGCATATGGAGAGGACGATTATAGAGTTGTTCAAAGTGAAGGCTTGTCATTCTTGCACGTTGTAGATGAAAAAGGTGAGTATACAGAGGCAGTACCATTTTTGAAAGGGAAATTTGTAAAAGATTGTGACGTGGATATCGTTCGTTATTTAGCGAAGGAAGGTTTACTGTATCATAAAGAAAAATATGAACATAGCTATCCGCATTGCTGGCGTTGTGATTCACCACTACTTTATTATGCAGGAGAAAGTTGGTTAATCCGAACAACTGCAATTAAAGATACATTTTTACAAAATAATGATTCTGTTACTTGGTATCCGGATCATATGAAACATGGGCGCTTTGGTAAGTTTTTAGAAAATATGGTGGACTGGAATATTAGCCGAAATAGATATTGGGGAACGCCATTAAACGTGTGGGAATGTGAAAGTTGTGATCATCAGTTCGCACCGAAAAGCATTGCCGAATTAAGAAAGCATAGTACGAAAGAAACACCAGAAGATTTGGAATTGCATAAGCCTTATGTAGATGAAGTGCAAGTGTGCTGCGGGAAATGCGGAGGCACAATGAATCGTACACCAGAAGTGATTGATGTTTGGTTTGATAGTGGTTCTATGCCATTTGCACAATATCATTACCCATTTGAAAATAAAGAGTTATTTGAAGAGCAGTTTCCAGCGGATGTTATTGCTGAAGGAATTGATCAAACACGCGGCTGGTTTTATAGTTTATTAGCAGTCTCAGCACTATATACAGGAAAAGTACCGTATAAACGAGTGTTATCACTAGGGCATGTTTTAGATGAAGAAGGGCAGAAAATGTCTAAAAGCAAAGGAAATGCACTAGATCCAGTTGATTTAGTAGATAAGTTTGGTGCAGATGCGCTAAGATGGGCTTTACTTGTTGATAGTGCCCCGTGGAATGCGAAGCGTTTTTCTGAAAGAACAGTACTGGAAGCGAAATCTAAATTTGTAGATACATTAGTCAATGTGTATAGCTTCTACGTTTTATATGCAAATTTAGATGAATATAATCCGAAAGAAACGTATGATGTAAGGCTTACAAAATTAGACGAATGGGTATTATCAAGATTGCATAGTACAACGAAAAAAGTAAGAACTGCACTTGATGATTATCAATTTACGAATGCAGCTCGTGAAATTGCAGCACTTGTAGATGAAGTGAGTAACTGGTATGTAAGACGCTCACGTAATCGTTTCTGGGAATCTGGTATGAACGCTGAGAAAGCAGCTGCGTATGAGACACTTCATGAAGTGCTTGTAACAATTAGTAAATTAATTGCACCATTTACACCGTTTGTCGCGGAAGACATTCATCTAAATTTAGAAGGAGGCAGCGTTCATTTAGCTGATTATCCAGTTGTAAATGAATCACTACTTCAACCGAAATTAGAAGCGGAAATGGATGCTGTTTTACAAGTTGTTGAACTTGGAAGAAGTAACCGTAATCAGCATTCTTTAAAAGTAAAACAGCCGCTAGCAGAACTTGTATTACTTGAGCATAACGAGAATGATATGGATTGGGAATCTTATCGTGATATCGTTATGGATGAGTTAAATGTAAAAGCATTCCATGTTGAACTCGATGAAACAAAATACACATCATATCAATTGAAGCTTAATTTTAAAACAGCGGGGCCGAAATTCGGTAAAAATGTGAATGCAGTGAATGGTTGGCTAAAACAATTATCACAAGAAGAAGTACAAAACTTTGTATCAACAGGAAGAGCAGTTTACGAAGTAACACCAGGAGAAGAAGTAGTTGTAACTGCTGAAGATGTGTTAGTTGAGAAAGTTGCAAAATCAGGATTCTCTAATACGACTAACGGACAATATACGGTTATGTTAGATACGAATGTAACGGAAGAATTGTTGCAAGAAGGAGTAGCGCGTGAATTCATTCGTGCGGTTCAAGAATATCGTAAACAGTTGAATTTACCAGTTAATTTACGAGTGGATGTTATTCTTGATACAGAAGTAGAGCTACAGCGAACGTTAACGAACCATAAAGATTTATTGGAAGAAAACTTACTCGTTAAACAATTTACATTTGGTCACTTAACGAACGAAGACGATGAACTTTCTTTAGGTGAAACGAAAGTTCGAATTAAATTAAGCGCGGCTCATTAAAGGAGAAGGAAGTTGGAATGATTCCAACTTCCTTTTTGTATGATGGAAATTTATCCGGCTAATTTCCTCATAATCCATTCGATAGGACCTCTAGAAAATTTCTTTCTCCATAACACACTAATTAAAATGCTGAAAATGAAAAATGCAGTAGCAAATAATAAAACGAATAGTAGTGATTGATTTTCCATTCTATTTAATAGAATTAATGTCCCAATACCGATAAATACATGACTGACATAATGAGTTAATGTTAATTGTCCTGTTTGTACAATGGAAGTGACAAACCAATTATTTCTATATTTTTCAGCGATATAGAGGCAAATGATTAATATAGCAATAGAGGATCCTGTAGCAGATAAAATATATAATACATTTGGTAAGATGGGTCCTGTATTAAATAAAAATGTGGCGGCCTCTCTGCCGATGTATGGAATAAAAAAGTGTGTAAGTCCTTTTGATAAAAGTTCTGTCAATATTGTGATTGTAATACCGAGTAAGAGTAATCTTTTTTTTATTTTTTTATTATGAAGATCTAACCTGCCAATTAACATACCGATTAAGAAGAACGAGAACCAAGGGAAAATAGGGTGATAGCCATTAAAGAATAAGTTGCGAAGAAAACCCTTTATTGTCCAGAAGTCTACATAATTTATAAATGGAGTTGGACCTACCCAACCCTCGAAAGTATTGAAAGTAAGCTGAAGAGATTGTGCGAACAATAAAATAATGATAGAAAGAAAAAGTAATAGTTTTTTGCGTACTGTCATGAGTAATGCAGCAACGAAAAGGTAAACACCATAGTAGTGTAATATATCCCCAGTCCACTCCATTACATATAGTAGTAATCCTAAAATAAATAAGAAAAGTGATCGTTTCCATATGGTCTTTCGGCTATTAGAAATTTTTATTTGTTCATTGCTAGCAACGGCTGACCTAGTCATTAAAGTTATACCGATGCCAGCAAGTATAACAAACAAAGCAGAGGCTCTACCTTCAAATAGTGACATGAAGGTTATTAAAAAAGGGGGACCATTTCCTTCTGCACCTGTTATCACCATGAAATTAACAAGTAGCATACCAAACATCGCCCAAGCTCTAGCAAAATCTAAGCCGATAATGCGTTTTTTTATATTCACTTCAACCCCTTCTTTCAAAAATGTTATTTACAGCTTCAATCCAAATTTGTTTATAATCTATCTTTGCATCAATCATCATAAAATTTCCGATATTATCAAGCACTAATGCTAACATATGAGCTTTTGAAACTAGATTTTTATTTTCAATTAATTGAAGTTCATTTGCTTTTGTAAGGAGTACTTCAAATCCATGTAAATATTCTGTTTGCACAGTTAGTAATCGATCTTTGTACATCTTGTTTCTTGAAGATAGTAATACATATTCTTGTAGCACTCGGTTAAAATAAGGGTCGTTTCGCTGTTCATCAATTATTTTAAGGCCAATTGCAATACATTTTTCAATAAAATTTGATTTTGTAAACTCTTCTGTATGGAAATACGAAGAGAACTGCATAGCTTTACATAATTCAGTAAAAATACATTCAATTAAAGCATCTTTAGACTTAAAGTAGTAATATATAGATGGTTTTGCGATACCAACCTCCTCACCAATCATTGTATAAGTTGTTTTAACAATACCGTACGTAGCAAAAAGGCGATAACTTGCTTCCATTATTGAAGAGAGTGTTTCTTCACTTTTACTCATATAGATCCTCCTAAAAAAAGGTTATTTAAATCGTATCATTTACAAGTGATTTTTTCAACCTACCGTTAGGTAAAAAATAGCCTATTTTTTTAAACAGTAATATGAAAAGCTTTAGGGATAAGGAATGGATTTAGAAATTTCTTTCTAAAGTATTGTGTTCACTTTACACATAAATATTGAGAAAATTTCACTTACCCTAAATGGAAAGGTAATAGAAGTGTTCATAGAGAATTACTCGTAGATTCAATTTTTATCCATCCGTTTTGCGGGGAATCATTGCCTAGTGGTAATGGGATAAGGTTGAGCTACTTTATTAGGGGGAGTGGTTCTATGTTTAATAAAAAAATGGTGGCAATGGCAATGACTGTGCCGTTAGTAATGGGGACAATTTCTACGGTTTCGGCATTGGAAAAACAACAGCAAGTAAAGTTAGAAGCTTATTTGCCACAGAAAAAAGCAACTGAATATTTAAAAGAAAATGCTGCGCAGTATGGATTGAAAACAGATCTTTCAGACTTGCAATATATTTCTACAACAGAAACGTCAGTAGCTTCATATGTTAGGTTCCAACAAGTTGTTAATGGTGCACCTGTATTTTCAAAACAAATAACAGTTACGCTTAACGGAGAGGGAAAGGGAGTACTCGCTGTTTCTGATTATCAGCCTGTTACAGGTGTGAAGGAAGTAACGACAAAAATTAGTGAAAAAGATGCAATACAAAAATCAATGGCGTATGTTGGAGAAGCAAGTGAGCAAAATTTATGGGCTCCTACAGATAAAGAGTTCGGATATATTGTTGAAGAAGGAATTGCTCGTCCAGTATATAAAGTTGTAGTCCATTCTAATAATCCATTTGGTGCATGGGAAACATTTATTGATGCAGAAAATGGAAAGTTAATTAAAAAGGTTGATATAAACCGAAAAGCTGAAGGGTCAGGAAAAGTATTTTTACCTAACCCAGTCGTATCTAGCGGTAGTAAAGTAGGCTTAAAAGATAATAACGATGCAGATTCAACAGCTCTAACGAACCAACTGAAAACTGTTACGTTAAAAGGTTTAGATGGAACAGGATTTTTAATTGGAGAATATGTAACGATTTCTTCAAAAGCGAAAACAAAATCTACGAATTTACAATTTAACTATACACGCGCAAATGATAGCTTTGAAGATGTTATGTCGTACTATCATATCGACACATTGCAACGTTACATTCAAAGTCTAGGTTTTAAAAATATTAATAACCGTTCGATAAAAGTGAATGTTAATGGTACAACTGATGATAACTCATTCTATTCTCCATCAACAAAAGCTTTGACTTTCGGTACTGGCGGTGTTGATGATGCAGAAGATGCTGGTATTATCGCACATGAATATGGGCATTCGATTCAAGATAACCAAGTTCCTGGCTTTGGTAGTTCAGCAGAAGGTGGAGCGATGGGAGAAGGATTTGGCGACTTCTTAGGTGCTACATATGAAGATGCAGTATCGACTACTGGATATGGTAAAGCATGTGTTGGAGAATGGGATGCGACAGCTTATTCTAGTTCAGATCCAACATGCTTACGCCGATTAGATACGAATAAAGTATATCCGAAAGATATAACGAATGAAGTGCATGATGATGGTGAAATTTGGGCTCAAGGCCAATACGAAATGGCACAAGCTTTTGGCCGTGATGTAGCAACAAAAATCATTTTACAATCACACTGGTCATTAACACCAAACTCTAAATTCAGTGATGGAGCGAAAGCGATTAAGCAAGCGGATGCTCTTTTATATGGCGGACAACATGCTGCTGATATCGATCGCATTTGGGCAGCGAGAGGCATTAGTACGAATTAATATAAAAAGTCGTGGCATTATAAGCCACGACTTTTTAATTTGCTTACGAACTGGTACTAGTAAATAAAGCTATATCAATGATAGTGTGAATATATCCGTATCCCATTTACTTTTTAGCTTCTTTAAAAACAAAATGCTCTTTAAATTTTCTAGATTCAACTTTTTGACCATTTCGCATCGATTGGAATGGGTGTTCTTGCCATGTAATAATAACATCAACTTCATCTGCTTTTGTAGCAACGGGTAAATTAGCGTGTTCAAATCCAGTTTTTCCACTTGCCAAACGACTTTCCTTTAGGGAAAAGAGTTCATATTTCGTTTTCTTATTTGGTTCGTTGCGGAATACTTCGACGTTTACATTATATACTTCACTATTCCCGACATTCTTTACTGAAAAATGATATGTTTGAAATTCATCTTTTTTAGCTTGAAGCATATTCTTGTTTGTTTTTTTCGGTTTATCAATATTCACTTGCCATTGATCAGAGTTTTGAGAGATTGGTAAAGATTTTGGTGAATAGGCATACGTTTCGTTTACTACAATTAAGCAAAACAAAAGGAGAAAGAAACTAATTGCTTTTTGCATATACACACCTCGCTTTAAAATTTTTATTAATATGCGTAAATGAATTAGTTTTTATGTAAAAATTGGAAAATATTAAAGGTGTAATTTTGGATTTAATACATAAGAATATGTATTACAAAATTAACTTTTCACAATTTAGAAGAAGTTAGGAGTTATAAAACCAGAATGTTTCAAAAAAAGCTTGCGTTTTATAAGGTGAGGAGTTAGAATACTCTGTAAATATAAAAAGTGATGATCAGGAAAAGTACATGGTGCAAAGGTCTACAGAGAGCAGCCGATTGCTGGGAAGGTTGCGATACCGCATGATGGAAAGACACCTGTGAGTGTTGCTTTGAACGTGATTATTAGTAAAAGCAAACGGTACCTACCGTTATCAGGGCTAAGATGGTCAATATGACAATTTGGGTGGTACCGCGGAAAAAATCCGTCCCTATTTATAGGGGCGGATTTTTGTATTCTTTGAAAGGGGGTGAGTGACCGTGGATGATGACGATGACAACAATAACGTAAATAAATATAAAATTACTGGAGGGAAAAATAATGGATTCAATAATGAAGCGTTCACTCACAAAAGAATGTACAAAGCAAAGTGGAAAGGTTGTATTACTTCAAGGATGGGTAAAAAAGATTCGACACCTTGGAAATGTTAGTTTTTTATTATTACGGGACAGAACAGGAGTAATTCAATGTGTATTAGAAAATGAATTGGCTGGATATAAAGTTGATGTAGAAAGTGTCGTCCACGTAATTGGTGAAATAGTCGAGACGTCGAAAACGGAATTGGGTGTTGAAGTACTTGCTCATGAAGTGAAAGTAATAAACGGTGCAGAGCCACTTCCATTTGAAATAAATAAAAAGAAGTTACAAGTTGGCTTAGATCAACTACTTAATGAGCGGGTAATATCATTAAGGCATGAGCGAACTGCAGCGATTTTTAAAGTGAAATCTACACTCGTTCAGAGCTTTAGTGAATTTCTTATAGAGAACGATTTCACACGGATCTTTACGCCGAAAATTGTTTCGCAAGGGGCAGAAGGAGGAGCAAATGTTTTTAAGCTTCCATACTTCCAAAAAGAAGCTTATTTAGCACAATCACCACAGTTCTATAAGCAAATGATGGTGGCAGGTGGGTTAGAACGAGTTTTTGAAATTGCACCTGTATATAGAGCGGAACATCATAATTCTTCCCGTCATTTGAATGAATATATATCGTTAGACTTAGAGCTTGGTTTTATTCATGATTTTTATGAAGTGATGCAACTAGAAACGGATGTTTTACGATATATGTTTCAACAAGTAGCGAAAAAATGTGAAATAGAACTACAACTATTACAAATAGAAGTACCTGTTATTACTGAAATACCTAAAATTACATTGTTAGAAGCACAAGAAATTTTGAAAAGTAAGTATCGTAAAGAATCTCCTGTAGGGGATTTAGATACAGAAGGTGAAAAGTTACTAGGGAAATATGTGAAGGAAATATATAATAGTGAATTTGTTTTTATTACGCATTATCCGAAAAAAGCGAGACCGATGTATACGATGCCGAATAAAGAGAATCCAGCTATTACTGATTCATTCGACTTATTATATAAAGGATTAGAAATAACGTCAGGGGCACAGCGAATTCATAATTATGAAATGTTACTCGCTTCGTTTAAAGAAAAAGGATTACACCCAGATAAATTTCAATCTTATTTAAATACATTCCGATACGGTTGTCCACCACATGGAGGTTTCGGAATTGGGTTAGAAAGGGTTGTATATAAACTTTTAGAATTAACAAATGTACGAGAGGCGAGTGCTTTTCCGAGAGATTGTACTCGTCTCATACCGTAAAAAGAATCTTCGCGATTATCGCGAAGATTCTTTTTTTATAGTTCGTTTGAAAAGGTGAAAATATAGATTCTTTCTTTTTCTAATAAGCTTAGTAAAAGTCAGTTGAAATATGAACCATTTCGACAAAAAAATCAATATACCCCTTGACAGTTACAAATATAACCGATATACTTCATATTAATTTCAAAAGAAAATATATTCTAAATATTACAATGTGTTGAATAGGAGTAGTAAGGTCATGTATTTGTGCAGAGAGCTATGGGTTGGTGCGACATAGTCAAATGACATCCTGAACTCGCCTAGGAGCAGTAAGGTGGAACGGAATCACATTCTTAGTAAATCTTAACGGTTAACCTTCGATATTAGGTTTGTAATCAAACGATTACTACTAAGGTGGATTCATAATGGAATCAATAAGGGTGGTACCGCGTTAAGTAAATGGCTTAGCGTCTCTTTATATAGAGATGCTAGGCCATTTTTTTATTATATGGAAGAAGAAATGGAGGGTTTATTTGAATAGGTTTATAAAATTTATTTATTTATATAAAAAGATTTAATTAGGAGGAAAATGAGATGAAACAGACGGAGCAATGGACTTCGAAATTAGGTTTTATAATGGCAGCAGCCGGATCAGCAATTGGACTTGGTGCGATATGGAAGTTTCCTTATATCGCTGGGAAGAGTGGGGGAGGAGCGTTCTTTTTAATCTTTATATTATTTACTGTTTTAATTGGACTACCGCTACTTATAGCTGAATTTATGATTGGACGCAGTACGCAGAAACAAGCAGTTGGAGCATTTAAAAGCATCGCACCAAATACAGGATGGCACTGGATCGGACGCCTTGGCGTTGGAACGTGTTTTATACTACTTTCGTTTTATAGTGTTGTAGGTGGATGGGTATTAATTTATTTATTCAGAGGAATAACTGGACAACTGATTACTCCAGGACAAAATTACGGTGCGTTATTTACTGAAACAATTGGGAATCCCACTTGGGCTATTATGGGACATTTCGCTTTTATGTTCATTACGATATGGGTTGTATCAAAGGGTGTACAAAACGGAATTGAAAAAGCAAGTAAATATATGTTGCCAGCATTGTTCGTTTTATTTGTCGCTCTTATTATTCGTTCGTTAACACTTGATGATGCAATGAAAGGTGTGAAGTTTTTCTTACAACCAGATTTCTCAAAGATTACTTCGGAAAGTATTTTGTTCGCAATGGGGCAATCATTCTTTGCAATTAGTATCGGGATTTCAATTATGGTTACGTATAGTTCCTATTTAAATAAAAAAGAAAGTTTACCAAAATCAGCAATAACAATTGTTGGATTAAATTTATTTGTTTCATTATTTGCAGGTCTTGCTATTTTTCCAGCCGTATTTTCATTAGGAATGGAGCCAACAGAAGGACCTGGATTACTATTTATCGTATTACCATCTGTATTTAGTCAAATTCCATTTGGTGGGTTTTTCTTAACAGTATTTCTTGCACTATTTACATTTGCGACATTAACATCAGCATTTTCTCTACTAGAAACTGTTGTTTCAGCATTAGCAAATGGTGAACAAGAAAAGAGAACGAAATTATCATGGCTGATCGGTTTCGGCATTTTCTTAGTAGGTATACCATCAGCGTTATCATTTGGAGTATGGAGTGATATTACGATTTTCGGAAAGAATATTTTTGATGCGGTAGACTTCTTATCTAGTAATATATTAATGCCACTTGGAGCACTATTTATTAGTATTTTCGTTTCATTCAAAATGGAGAAGAAGGTACTAGAAGCAGAGTTTTTTGTAGGTGGAAATTATGGAAAGAAAGTATTTACTTGTTGGGCATTTTTACTTCGATTTGTAGCACCACTTGCAATAATTATCGTCTTCTTAAATGTAATAGGGATTATTTAATATTAAATGTTATAATATTCAGTAAAAAAGAAGATGGGGATGTTTATGGCGAATTTGATAGAAACAGGAGAGTATATGAATATTAGAGGGAAAAAGCTATACGTTGAAACACATGGAAATCCTAAAAATAAGCCAGTCTTATACTTGCATGGTGGACCAGGAGAGAGTTGTTATGATTTTTCATTTCATCAAGCGGAACGTTTAAAAGGTTCTCTATATGTAATTATGATAGATCAAAGAGGTGTTTGTCGCTCAGAAGAAATTACTGAAGACGAAGCTTTTGGATTAAATGATTTGATTGAAGACTGTGAGGAATTAAAAAAAGTATTACAAATTGAGAAGTGGTCTATAATTGGACATTCTTTCGGTGGATATGTAGCATTGCTTTATGCGTCGATATATCCAAGTTCAATAGAGAAAATAATATTTGAAGGACCAACTTTTGATTTTGCATTAACAAGTAGAGCTTTGTTGCAAAAGACAGGGCATTTATTAAAAAAGTATGGAAAAGAAGAAGTAGCAAAAGAGTGCTTTGCTTATTCATCTAGCGATGCTAGTTCAGAAGAGTTGTTAGAAGCTTATATAAGATTAAGCGCTGAATTAGAAGAAAAAAGAATGGAGATTTACAATAATAAGGAAGATAGGACAGATGAGAGTTTATACAGTGATGAAGAGTGGGAAATATTTTCAAATCGCTCCAAAATTCACTTTGATAGATTAAAATTAGAGGGTGCATGTCATACATCATTATTATATAAAATAAAAGAAGTACAGAATCCAATGTTATTAATTGTAGGAAAACATGATGTAGTAACGTGTGAAGAACAAATTAAAACATTTAATAAAGATGCCCGAAACGGCAAGTATATCGTATTTGAAGAGAGCGGTCATTCACCTCATTATGAGGAAGCAGATAGGTTTGCAGAAACAGTCATACATTTTTTGAAATGAAGAAAAGGGTGCTTCTATAAATGAGAGGCACCCTTTCTATATTTCTGGATATGTGATTGTGATGTTAGGCCACTTACTTTGCCAATTCTTTTTTATAACTCTGTTTTTGTACATATGTAATCGTTCTTTCGATTCAAGAAAATGAGCTGTTGGTCTCACTTGTAAGGAAAGGACATCTTCAATACCACATGGGGCTGTTAATATGACGTTGTTTAGTTCATCAAGTGTAACTCCTAATGCCGTTGCTGTTTCAGGAAATTTAGAAATAGCATCAACAGAAGAAGAATATGATGGCATATTATTCACTACATGCATACGAGCTTGATTTTTTACAGACCAAGGGATAGTAGCATCAATATTCATTAATTTCGTTTCTAATGATTGTTCGTATATCTCATCTTGATGTAGACTATCATAATAAATTACATCAACATCAGGCATAGCCGTTTTAGCTTCATAGTCATGTAAAGTATCCCAAATTTTAGAACGAACAAATCCGGCACAAATCCACCAATCAGGTAACTCTAGTGATTTTGCCATTTGTAATACATTCATCATCCATTCGTCGTTTTCTATTAAGCGAATGATATCTTGTTCTGTTTGTATAGTCATTTGTTATCTCACCTGCTTTTTTTTAGAGAGTAAATTTAATTCATAAGCTTTATAATCCATGTAATCCAGTAAGCACCTGGTATGAATAACAGTTGAGCAAGTAATGTACCAAAAAGTCTAGAAATCATTAGCCAAGCATACATTTTACTCATTGCTTCAGCACCTTCTTCTGATTGAAGAGCTCGCTCTGTTAAAAGAGCAATACGTGGATCTAGTAGCACTGTTAATAAAATAGTAGCAAAACCATTAATAAGACCAGAAGCTGTAGTGGCTTTTGTTGCGAAAGCTGGAATTAAAAAAGAAGCATATAGTGCGGAAAGAACTCCCGCTGTATAAATTGCAGTAGCGAACATGTTAATAAGCATTATACGCTTTGGAATACCGCCGATACGCAGTCTATGAATCATTTCTAACTTTGGAAAGCGGACATATTTTTTTGTGTACTTTAATTTTTGAATGTTATTCGTTTTCATCATTCGAATGAAAGAACCGTCTGTTTCAAAGTTTTGAATGACATATCCAAATAGTTTTGTCAAAGTTGGATACAGTATAATCGCAAGCAATGTACCGATAGAAGCAGATAATAGTACAAGACGTATAATATGCTCTAAATCAATAGAAGGATCTAGTTTTGCTTCGTCCACAATCCCGCCAAGTAAAAAGGCTTGTAGTAAGTTTGACGTTCTTGAAATGAGTAATACGATTCCTACGACGGATAATGCGACAGCAATCTTCTTTAAACGAACCCCCGCTAATCGAATACTATAAGAGCTTGTTTCAACTGCGTGGATCACAATTGTGAAAGCCATTATAAAAATTAACGTAATTGACATTTGTTTCACCAGTTTCTATTAAAATAATTGTAACTTTTTTACTGTATCATATCTATCGTATTTTGTAACTGAAAGTATGTGACATATGGAAATTGATTTTTCGAAAAAATAGATAATGATAGTATAATAGGGAGAAGTGGAAGAGATGTTAGCAGTTATTTATACAGCAAATTAAGTGGAGGAATGAAACATGTATAAAACATTTCTATTTGATTTAGATGGAACTTTAACGGATCCGAAAGAAGGGATTGTAAACTCGGTTTTATATGCGTTAAAAAAAGTAGGAATTGAAGAAGTACATGTAAGTGAGTTAGATTCATTTATAGGTCCTCCTATTCAGCAATCATTCATAGAGAGATATAATATGAGTGAAGGAGAGCTTGAACGTGCTGTTTTTTATTTCCGTGAGTATTTAAAGCAGCGTGGATTGTTTGAAAATAATGTATATGAGGGGATTCTGAAGCTCTTGCAACAATTAAAAAGTTCAGGGAATCGCATATTTGTAGCAACTTCAAAGCCCACTGTATTTGCGAAACAAGTTATAGAGCATTTTCAATTGACGAATTATTTCGAAGATATCATTGGAAGTAATTTAGATGGTACAAGAATAAAAAAAGATGAAATAATTGCTCATATTTTACAAACAAATGAAGAACTAAATAAAGAAGAAATGATAATGATCGGTGATAGAAAGCACGATATAATAGGTGCGAATCAGAATGGAATTGCTTCAATTGGTGTTTTATATGGCTATGGCTGTGAGAAAGAACTGACTGAAGTTAGTGCGACTTACATAGTGAAAGATGTTGAAGAACTGTATCATTTTTGTGTAGAAAAAAGTTTAATAAATTAGTAAATATAGATTCTAGCAATCCCTTTATAACGTATGACGATGAATTCGTTTCTGTTTAAAGGGATTTTTCATATGTAATCGAATAATTATAATTAGACATTTTTAGCATAAAAATTTGTATGAATAAGAGGAGGGATGTCAGAATTAAAAGGTTAGTAGAAATTTATCAATAAAATTTAGAATATTCTGTTTAACGGAGGGGTAAAATTGGAGTTAGTTATTATATTATTAGCACTAAGTTTACTTATGTTCGTAGCATACAGAGGTTTTTCTGTTATTTTATTCGCGCCGATATTTGCATTATTTGCAGTATTTTTGACAGAACCTAGTTATGTATTACCTTTCTTTTCTAATATCTTTATGGAGAAAATGGTTGGATTTATAAAATTATATTTTCCTGTGTTTTTATTAGGAGCAATATTTGGGAAAGTAGTGGAAATGTCAGGAATTGCAGATTCTATCGCAAAAACGATTATTGAGTTAGTTGGTGAAAAACGTACTATATTAGCGATTGTATTAATGGGGGCTATTTTAACGTATAGTGGTGTTAGTGTGTATGTAGTAGTGTTTGCTGTTTATCCGTTCGCAGCTAAGTTGTTTCGACAAGCTAATATTCCAAAGCGTTTAATCCCTGGAACGATTGTTCTTGGAGCAGTAACGTTTACAATGGATGCGTTACCTGGATCACCACAAATTCAAAATGTAATACCTACAACATTTTTTAAAACGGATATTTATGCTGCACCGATACTTGGGATTGTAGGAGCAATTTTTGTTCTTACATTAGGTTTACTATATTTAGAGAGTAGACGTAAGAAGGCAAAAGCGGCAGGTGAAGGATACTTTGGTTTTAATGATGGAAATACTGAAATGGCAGCATCTTTGCAAGTAGAACAAAAAAATATGCCATTAATTAATAACATTGAAATCACAAGAGCACAACAACTTATTGCATTTATACCACTTATTTTAGTAGGTGTAATGAATAAAGTGTTTACTATTATGATACCGAAGTGGTATCCAAGCGGTTTTGATTTTTCTGCAATTGGTATGAAAGCATTTGGAAAAGTAGAATTAAGTGCAGTAGTAGGAATTTGGTCTGTAGAATTGGCACTTATTATAGGGATCTTAACAACGTTATTATTATATTGGAAGCGAGTAGTAACAGGTTTCCAAGCTGGATTGAATACAAGTATTGGTGGAGCGCTACTTGCAACGATGAATACAGGAGCTGAGTTTGGATTCGGTGGTGTCATTGCAGCACTTCCAGGTTTCGCAATTATGAGAGATGGCATCTCTGCTACTTTCACAAATCCGTTAGTGAATGGTGCAGTAACGACGAATATTTTAGCTGGAATTACAGGCTCGGCATCAGGAGGAATGGGAATAGTATTAAGTGCAATGGGAGATAAATTTATTGCAGCGGCCAATCAATTTGATATTCCATTAGAAGTTATGCACCGTATCGTATCAATGGCATCAGGAGGAATGGATACACTACCACATAACGGGGCTATTATTACTATTCTTACAGTAACAGGATTAACACATAAACAGTCATATAAAGATATATTTGCTATTACAATTTTGAAAACGGTTGCTGTATTTTTAGTTATCGCATTCTATACTTTAACAGGACTCTATTAAACATTCGAATCGTAAAGATTCATCAAATCGATAATTTATGTTATAAAATATTAATTAGGATAAGAAGGGGTGGGGGACTTGCAAGAGGTTTCTGAGTTTCGTATGCCAAAGTCGGTATTATATGGAAGGAATTCGCTTGAAAAACTGGGAGAACAATCAAAAAAGTTAGGGAAAAGAGCTTTTATAGTTACTGATACAATTATGGAAAAATTAGGATATGTTGAAAAGTGTATGCAACAATTAAATAAGAAAGGTATTACTGTTAGTACATATAATAAAGTGGATGCTGAGCCTACAAATATACACGTATTAGAAGCGTTATCTCTTTGTAAAGAGGAAAAGTGCGATTTTATTATCGGTATTGGTGGTGGAAGTTGTATTGATGCTGCGAAAGCAGTAGCGGTTTTATATACAAATGGTGGAGAAGTTGAGGATTATGTCCAAAAGGATATTGAAATAGAAAACAATCCACTACCACTTATTGCAATTCCAACAACTTCTGGTACTGGATCGGAAGTTACAAGTGTAGCAGTAATAACGAATAAAAAAACAGATGTAAAAATGATGATGAAGCATCCTAGTTTTATACCGAAAGTAGCAATTATAGATCCAGTTTTGACAAGTTCATTACCACCACAAATTACGGCAGCAACAGGAATAGATGCATTATGTCATGCGATTGAAGCGTATATTTCTAAAGTTTCACAACCACTCACAGATGTACTTGCTCTTTCAGCTATTGAAAGTATTATGAAATATTTACGTATAGCATATGAAGATGGACGTAATATGGAGGCAAGAGAAGCGATGATGATTGCTTCCTTACAAGCTGGAATTGCATTTTCTAATGCATCAGTTACATTAGTTCATGGAATGTCAAGGCCAGTGGGAGCATTATTTCATGTACCGCATGGAATATCAAATGCCATACTATTACCTACAGTGTTAGAGTTTACAAAAACAAGTGCAATGAAAAGGTTAGCAAAAATTGGACGTAGTTTAAATAAGGATTTGTATTCGAATTCTGATGAGGAAGTAGCAGACTACACACTTGGTGAAATAAAAAAACTTTGCTTTGATCTTCGTATTCCAAATTTAAAAGAATACGGAATCGATGAAATTGAATTTGAAAATGCTATTTCTAAAATGGCATCAGATGCAATTGAAAGTGGTAGCCCAGCTAATAACCCACGTGTTCCATCATATGATGAAATCAAAGAGTTGTATCGAGAGTGTTTTAATTATAAGTATAAAGAATTTATAAAAACATCAGATTGTTAATTTCAGAATATTCTATAAAAAATTCCTTGGAAATGAAAGTAGAATTATTATTTATTATTCCGTTAAAACAAGACTTTATATTCCAAACTTAAAGTCTTGTTTTATTATGTATAATATACATAATAAAACATTGTTATTAGTTCTATAAAAATAGTTTAGGTAGGTGTTTTATATGAAAACGATAGGTCTTATAGGTGGTATGAGTTGGGAATCAACTTCTGAATATTATCGAATTATTAATGAAGAAATAAAAGAGAGATTAGGAGGGCTACATTCAGCAAAATGTTTGATTAATAGTGTGGATTTTGAAGAGATTGAACGATGTCAGTCTAGCGGAGATTGGGATGGTGCTGGAGAAATTCTAGGGAATGCGGCATATTCATTACAAAAGGGGGGAGCAGACTTTATAATCATTTGTACAAATACAATGCATAAGGTAGTTGGAAAAATAAAGGCGAAAATTGATATTCCAGTCTTACATATTGCTGATGCAACTGCAAAAGAAATTAAAAGAAAAGACATTCAAAAGGTTGGTCTGCTTGGAACTAAATATACAATGGAGCAAGATTTCTATAAGTCACGTATTGAAGAGCATGATATAAAAGTAATAGTACCATCAGGAACAAATAGAGAAAAAGTAAACGAAGTAATATATACAGAATTATGTTTAGGAAAAATAGTAGTTCAATCTAGAGAGTATTATAAAAGGGTTATAGAAGAATTAGTACAAGAAGGAGCACAAGGAATTATATTAGGTTGTACGGAAATAGGTTTATTAATAAAGCAAGAAAACGTATCAGTCCCGATATTTGATACGACCCATATACATGCAATTGAAGCAGTCAAGGTAGCTTTATATAAATAGATTATAATTATATTATGTAAACTTAATTCGTATATCTGGAAAACATTCAGAAAATATTTTATAATGTAAGTGGTTACATTTAAGGGGGAATGCGTATGTTTTCAGTTCAACCAATCGCATTTGTACATAATGAAAGAAAGGAAATAAAAGATGATGAGTGGGGAGAAGTAAGATCCCGTATAACTTTAACTGAAATGTATGCAGAAGAAAGTATACAAGGGATTGAAGATTTTTCTCATATTGAAGTTGTTTTTTATTTTCATAAAGTAACTGACGAGCAAATTCAGTATTTTGCTAGACATCCTAGAAATAATAAGGATTATCCTGAAGTAGGTATTTTTGCACAGCGCGGAAAAAATCGCCCGAATCGCATAGGTGTAACAATTGTAAAGGTGATCAAAAGAGAAGGTAAATCAATTATTGTTGAGGGATTAGATGCTATTAATGGTACTCCTATATTGGATATAAAACCAATAATGAAAGAGTTTATGCCGAAAGAAGAAATACACCAGCCTAAATGGGCAACGGATATAATGAGACAGTATTGGAAGGGGAATGGAGTAAAATGAGAATATATGAGGCAACAATTGCAGATTTAGATGGACTAGCATCAGTTTTTAATAACTATCGCATGTTTTATAGGCAGGATTCTGATTTAGAAGGTGCAAAAGTATTTTTACGAAATCGAATTGAGAAAAAAGAGTCCGTTATTTTCGTAGCAGTTGAAGGCGGCGAATATATTGGATTCACGCAACTATATCCATCATTTTCTTCCATTTCAATGAAAGAATTATGGATTTTAAATGATTTATTTGTACAAGCGGCGAAGCGTGGAGCCGGAACAGGTAAAAAATTATTAGAAGCTGCTAAAGAATACGCATTAGAAAATGGAGCAAAAGGTGTAAAATTGCAAACAGAGATTGATAATTTATCAGCACAACGATTATACGCTGAAAATGGCTATTTGAGAGATAATCGTTATTTCCATTACGAATTAACGTTTTAAAAAATTAAGTTGAAAGAGGCATTTTCAAGAAAAAGAATTTCTTTGTAATGAGAAATTCTTTTTTATTTTTGCCTAAATTAAAAAACATGACAAAAATAAAACGATATTTATTTATTGTTAAACAATAAATGTTGTGATAAAATTATGTTGCCATTAAATAAGTGAGGTATTGTAAATGAATCTTAAACGAAGTTCAACAACGTTCTTAAAAGTAATTATTTTTCTTGCTGGAATTTCAGTACTTGCTTTATGCATATTTTTAGTGCCGGAAATGGCGAATTTCGCAGCAAATTTGTATCCTAATATTGCTCCGATGAAATATCTTGTTTTCATTGTGATGTATGGAGCAGCTGTGCCTTTTTACGTTGCTCTTTATCAGGCTTTCAATCTTTTACAGTACATTGATGAGAACACAGCGTTCTCGGAATTATCAGTAAAGGCGTTAAAGAATATAAAGCGCTGTGCAATTACAATCAGTGGTTTGTATGTATTAAGTTTGCCACTTTTTCATTTTATAGCGAAAAAAATGGACCCTCCTATTGGGCTAGTGGGACTCATTATCGTTTTTGCTTCGCTCGTTATCGCCGTTTTTGCTGCTATCCTCCAACGACTTCTACAAGAAGCAATTCACATAAAATCAGAAAATGATTTGACGGTCTGAGGTGGCGGATATGACAATCATTATTAATATTGACGTCATGTTAGCAAAACGAAAAATGAGTGTAACGGAGCTTTCGGAGAAGGTTGGAATTACGATGGCGAATCTTTCTATTTTGAAAAATGGGAAAGCAAAAGCGGTTCGTTTTTCAACATTAGAAGCGATATGTAAAGCTTTGGAGTGTCAGCCAGGGGATATTTTGGAGTATAAAAACGATGAGAATACTCAATAAAAACAGATAACAAATGTAAATAATAGAAGTCAATAAAGAAGGGATAGCCACTAAGCTATTCCTTCTTTACGTTAATTGCTGTTACTAATAAAAAATATAATTTGAATTGCAATGTTTGCGTATCAAAAGGGAACTTGCTACCTTTTGAGGTGATCTGTTTTGTGGAATACAATTATTTGCCAAAAAGGCTATTTTAACTATGTTTTAAATTATTTCGGGTGAATCAAAATTTTCATTTGTATTATAGTTGATTTAAAACCCAGTTTGTTGCATCTTCAAAGTTATCTGCAATGTAGTTTGGTTCAATATGTGCCCATTTGTCTCGGTACGTATGCAAAGCATCATACCCAGCGCCTGTTCGGACTAGAATCGTAGTCGCATTTACTTTTGCTCCTGCAACAATATCAGTCCAACGATCACCAACTACAGCACATTGTGTTAAATTAAGTCCATGTTTTTTTGCTGCTTTAAGCAGCATGCCTGTACTTGGTTTACGGCATTCACAACCATCACCGTGTTTATGAGGACATACATAAATATCATCAAAACCGAAGCCTTCTAATTCTTGTACAAAATCGGCTACAGTTGCTATTCCATCTGCGATACCGGGTTGATTTGTGAAAGAGAAAATTTTTATATTTTTAGCTTTTAGTTTTTGCAAGGATGTTTTTGTGAATGGAAATAATGTAAAGGATCCTGGATAATGTATTGTAGTGTCACCACCAATTGTACCGTCACGATCAATGAAAATTGCTTTAATGTTTGTCATAGTTATAGTCCCTTCACTTTATAAAGTAGTTTAAAAATATTTTACAAATCGGTAGCCATTTACTTCATAACCTAATTTTTTGTAAAAAGGATGAGCTTCTACTCTTTTTGTTCCACTAACTAGCCATGTGCCAATGCAATTATGTTTCTTTGCTAATTGCTCGGCATAATCCATCAAAACTTGTCCAATGCCTTTCCGTCGTATGTTAGAATCAACGCTAATAATTGAAATCTCTCCATAACGTGTTACATCTTCTAAATTTTCACGTATACGAAATCCAAGTAATCCAAATATAGATTCTTCTTCCTCGTAAACATATAAAAAATCAAACGGACTCATTTGTACGAATTGTAGGCGGTTGTTCATATCTTCATAGGAAATAGAGGAACCTTTTAATTCTTTCGTTAAAGAACAAAGTGCGTCTATATCATCTATCGTTGCTTCACGAATTTGAAAAGACATATTATCAACTCCAATAAAATGTAATCAAACATTTAATATTCTGTTAAAAAATGTTTTTTCCTGCTATGAAAATAAATATTTTATAATAATATATAGATAATTATATGTTATTATTTTCCTTGATTGTATTAGAAATGGAAAGAGGGGAAATACATGTTAGAAGTAAATATCCGCTCAGCTGGATATGAAATAGGCGAAAAAACAATTCATGATATAGCTTTTTCTATCGAAAAAGGTGAACTAGTTACTCTTATTGGAGCGAATGGTGCTGGGAAAAGTACGACGATTAAAACGATACTCGGATTACTTGTAAATATGGACGGTGAAATATCATTCGGTGAAAAGAAAAATCCGTATGCATACGTACCAGAACATCCAACATACTATGATTACTTGACGCTCTGGGAACATATTGAATTATTAATGGCAGCTCGTGGAAGTGAAATGGGAAGTTGGGAAGAACGAGCGGAACAATTATTACATACTTTTCGAATGAATAAGCATAAACATGAGTATTTATCAAAGTTTTCAAAAGGCATGAAACAAAAATCTATGCTAATATTGGAGTTTTTAACTGAGCCAGATTTTTATATCATTGACGAACCTTATATCGGTTTAGATCCAGTAGCTACGAAAGAGTTTTTAAATTATTTATATAAAGAAAAAGAGCGCGGGGCAGGAATTTTGCTTTGTACGCACGTATTAGATACTGCTGAAAAAATTTGTGAAAGATTTTTACTCATTTCACAAGGTACATTAGTCGCAGATGGACATTTAGAATCTATTCAAATATTAGCGGAAATGCCGGGTAGTTCATTATTAGACTGCTTTGATGTAATTGTAAGGCGTGAACAACATGATTAAACAACAATTTTATAAGAGATTACGCCATGAACTCCAGCGGAAATGGAAGTCTATATGTTCGGTAACAGATTGGACAGTCGCATTATATATTATTATTCCAGCACTTATATTTATGGGAATCTATTATAGGTCACTATGGATAAATGAATTATCAACGGAAGAGACGATGTATTTCGGATTAGGATTACTCGCATTTTATTTAGTAACATATCCAAGAGGAGTTCGTTCATTTTTTGAGCAAGCGGATAGTTTATTTTTAATTTCGTATGCAACACATATGCGAAAATTAGTCCAGTATGGCATGATGTACACAGTTGTTCGAATAGCGATAACGAATATAATAGTAGTCGTTATTATGTTACCGGTGTTGATGAAAAGTATCGAAGTAACAGAGATACAAGTCCTATTATTTTGGGTATTCTTTACTATATTTCGATTTATGTTGTCGTTGTTAACGAGATTTGTTCATGTACATGTGGGGAAACGATGGATTTTATGGATTGTAAAAAATGTAGTATTTTCTATGAGCGTGTCCTTTTTTGGAATTAGTTTATTTTTTATTTATAAAAATCCGTTGTATTCAATTTTATTTATCGGTCTAGTAATTTTCTTAAGTAGTGTATTAGTAAAAGAGAAAATGAATTATAAAAAGTTCTTTTTTAAAGAAATCGAGAAAGAAAAGGAGGAAAGCATGCGCTGGACGAGCGGAATTATGCAAGTTGGTGATCATGCGGCTAAACCGAGTAGTTCGAATAAAAAACCGTGGATGTTTCCGCGCTCTAAAAGACTTTTAGGGAAAAAAGCTGATTCTCGTATTGTCGAATCTTTTTTGAAAGAATTTTTCCGTACAAGTACTGCACGAATATTTTATATTCAAATTGTATGTATCAGTACTGCAAGTATAATTATGACTCCAAGGTGGATTGCAGCTATTGTTCTCGTATTTGCTGTAGTTGCAATTTCTCGCTATGCACGTGATTATTGGAATGAATTTACGAATAAGATGTTTCTTCGTTTATATTGTGATGAAGGGAAATTACTATTGTTAAGATGGAAGGCAGATCGTTATTTATTACTACCAGCAATACTTTTATATGGAATAGTTATACTTTCACAGTTTTATTTATTGCCAGCTGTGGTAGGCAGCGTTGTTTTTATTTTATTAATTGTATGGATTGTATTTGTACCATTAAAAAAGAGCCATTGACGGCTCTTTTTCTAGTCTGTAACACATTGATAAATAAAATATACTAAAACGAGTATACTTGCGGCGGAATACATGACATCTAAAGTCATCTGATCGCCTCCTTATTGTTGTTGTATTTTTATTGTATGAAATCTTACAATTTCATATTCAAGTGAAAAATATGTGAACGTTAACAAAAATGTAAAGTGCAAAAATTACAATCATTTTGTATAATAGAAGAAACCACCGTTATATAAAAAATAATGAGTGAAAGGGGAGGGAACATAAATGCCAAATTGGTTTAGAAAAACCTTAGTCGCATTAATTACCGTGTTTACATTTGGTTTAGTGACGCCTCCTTCCATATTACTTGATAATGCCAAAGCTGCGGACAAGCCTACGAGCACAGCTGGGCAACAAAGTTTGGAGAGCACGTCCTATACATATGAAGAAACGAATGACAGGTTAACCACCGATACTTTTATTACTTATGCAATGCAAGAAGCAGAGAAGCAGTCGATGCAAAAGTTTGGTACTAAAATTGGTCCAGTAATTGAAGATGAGTTTAAAGATGTAATATTACCGAAAATTGAAGAGGCAATTGCTGAGCTTGCTAGTGATGTACCAGAAGATTCACTACAATCATTAGCGATTTCTCAAAAACCAGCTGGTGGAAATAATGAGAAGATTTTTCACGTCTACGATACGAAATCTGGAAATGATTTATTGCGTTTCCATGTAAGAAGAGATCATCCACCGCAAGATGGTTATTATTTTAATTTCCATTACCACCGTTTTGATGATGGATACTCTGGACATCATGAGTTAGGAAATATTTATTGGAATACGAATGTACCACCGAAATGGTTGTCTTAAAAAGAACAAGAGAAAATCTTGTTCTTTTTTATTTTTATAGAAGGGACAGACAACTATGTTGTTGAATAACATAGGTTTAGAAAAAAGAAGCAAAGGGAGTATGGGAATGCAAAAATATATTGTTTTTGACTTTGATGGCACATTAGTAGATTCACAAAATATATTTGTACCGATTTATAATCAACTTGCTGAAAAACATGGGTATAAAGCAGTAAAGGAAGACGAAATTGAACATTTACGTAAATTAACGATGCCAGAGAGATGTAAACAACTTAATGTACCACTGTATAAACTACCGATATTAGCGTTGGAATTTTATAAATTATATCAGCCTGCTATAAAAAATCTCGTTTTGTTCCATGGGATGAAAGAAGTATTAGATGAACTACATAAAAAAGGCTACGGAATTGCAGTCATATCATCGAACTCAGAAGAGCATATTCGGGCGTTTTTACACAAGAATGGTATCGAAAATATTCAAGAAGTGTATTGTTCTAAAAATTTGTTTGGTAAAGATAAAATGATAAAAAGATTTTTGAAATCAAAAAAAATAACAGAGAAAGATATGTTATATGTCGGTGATGAACAGCGAGACGTAGCAGCGTGTAAAAAGGCTGGAGTGAACGTAATTTGGGTATCTTGGGGATATGATGTTATTGAAACAGTGAAAAAAGATGCACCAGATTACATGGTTCATAAGCCGATGGAAATTGTGCAAGTAGTACAAGGAGCGTATTCTTAATATGAATACACTGCGAGCAGGCATTCATCATATTGAATTTTGGGTAGCAAATTTAGAGGAATCCATTTCTTTTTATAATAAGTTGTTTTCCATAATTGGGTGGAGAAAGTTAAATGAAGTAGCATATAGCACAGGAGAAAGTGAAATATACTTTAAAGAAGTAGATGAGGAAATTGTAAGGACGTTAGGGCCTAGACATATTTGTTATCAAGCTATTCATAGAGAAGTAGTTGATGAAGTAGCAGATTTTCTTTCTAGTACGAAAGTCAAGGTAATACGTGGTCCAATTGAAATGGATCATTATTCGGAAGGTTATTATACGATTGATTTTTACGATCCGAATGGATTTATTGTAGAAGTTGCCTATACACCAAATGCAGAAATGTAAGACCTGCGGTAGTATGTCAACTGAAAAATAATATCTTTTGAAGTTATCAAAGGACAAATTGCTTAAAAAAGACATCACGAAACTAGACCAGTATTTTATGTAAAATAC
>NZ_JAKUFX010000052.1:0-35713 GCF_022663635.1 Bacillus cereus group sp. BfR-BA-01356
AATGATTGTCCTTTTCTTGCCATAAAAAAATCCCCTCCAGATAAAACAGTATTGAGTCCATCATATCAGATGGACTCTTTTTTACTGTCTACCTATAGGGGATAATACCATTACGCACTCTTTTTTCTTACCTTAATCTTAGAAATCGAAGTTATCAGGATCTGGACCAACGCGGTGATTTTGATTTAACGCATCGATTTTTTCCATATCTTCTTTCGTTAATTCGAAGTTAAATACATCAGCGTTTGCAATAATACGGTGTTCTTTCGTTGATTTTGGAATTGTGATTACTCCATTTTGAAGATCCCAACGTAAAATAACTTGAGCTGTTGTTTTACCGTGTTTCTCAGCAATCTCTTGTAATGTTTCGTTATCTAATAATTGACCTTGCATTAGTGGTGACCATGCTTCCATTTGAATACCTTGTTCTTTACAGAAAGCTTGTAGTTCTTTTTGTGTTAAACGAGGGTGGTATTCTACTTGGTTAATCATTGGTTTAATTTCTGCATCTTTCATTACATCTTGTAAGTGATGGATTTGGAAGTTACTTACACCAATTGCACGTACGCGCTTTTCTTTATAAAGTGTTTCTAGCGCTCTCCATGTATCTTTATATTTTCCTTCTGAAGGCCAGTGAACAAGATATAAATCTAAATAATCTAGTCCTAATTTTTTTAGACTCTCTTCGTATGCAGCGATTGTTGTTTCATACCCTTGATCTGCGTTCCATACTTTTGAAGTAATAAATAATTCTTCTCTTGCAATACCAGTCGCTTCAATACCTGCACGAATTCCTTCACCTACAGCTTTTTCATTTCCGTAAATTGCAGCTGTATCGATGCTGCGGTATCCTGCTTTAATTGCTGATTTAATTGCTTCTACAAGTTCTGGTCCTTCTTCTACTTTAAATACACCTAAACCGAACCAAGGCATTTCTACACCATTACTTAATACTGTTTTACTTTGTAAGTTTTTCATTTTATTTTCTCTCCTTTTATTTTACTTGATCTCTTTTTTCTAATGTCATGCTCCACGCTGTTAAAATAACAGCGGCTACTACCATAAGACCGCCTACCCAAGCAGTATGGATTAATCCTAACGAATTCGTTACAAGGCCACCTATATAAGAACCTAAAGCGATTCCTCCGTTAAATGCGGCAATATTAATTGCTGAAGCAACATCAACCGCACTTGGAACAAAGCGCTCTGCCAATATAACTACATATACTTGTAGCCCCGGAACATTCATAAATGCGAATAGTCCCATGAAAATAATTGTGATTAATCCAGCTACTTTAAATGGTGCTGTAAATGTTAAAACAAATAATATAATTGCTTGAATAAGGAACATATAAAATAGCGCTCGAATCGGATTATGATTCGATAATTTTCCGCCGACCATATTCCCTATCGCAATGGCGATTCCATACACTAATAAAATAATAGTGACAGTACTCGCTTCAAACCCTGTTACTTCTTGTAATAGCGGTGATAAATACGTAAATGTTACGAATGTACCGCCGTATCCAAGTGCAGTAATAATGAAAACAAGTAATAGTCTTCCATTTTTAATTAGTTTGAATTGATCACGAAACGATACAGGTACACCATTTTTTAAATTAGATGGGACTAGTATGCTGTTTGCGATAAAAGCAATAATTCCAATTACGACAATCGCCATAAATGACGCTCTCCAGCCAAATTGTTGACCGATAAACGTTCCAATTGGCACACCTGTAATAGTTGCAACTGTTAATCCAGTAAACATAATCGCAATTGCGCTAGCACGTTTATTCTCTGGTACGATTGCAGCCGCAATTGTAGATCCTATCGACATAAACACACCATGTGCAAACGCAGATACAATCCTTGCGATAATTAATACAGTGAAGCTTGTTGCTAATGCCGCAATACCATTACCAATAATGAAAATAACCATAATCCACATTAATAATGTCTTTCTCGACATACTAGCCGTTAACGCTGTTAAAACAGGAGCTCCTACTGCCGCCCCTAACGCATATAGGGAAACAGTTAAACCAGCTGTTGTAACAGAAACATTTAAATCTTTTGAAATCGATGGTAATAAACCGACACTAATAAACTCGGTTGTACCAATCCCAAACGCACTAATTGCTAGTGCTAATAAAGCAAACATACTTCTTCGGTTCGTCTGAACTTCCGAAGATGGTACTGTATATGAACTCAATTGAATTCCTCCTTATTACAAGAAATCCAATCATAATAGTGTGATAAAAAGGCCCTTTTATCTTCTAAAAAATATATTTAATCTCTACAAATGCTATTATGAATGGTTTCATTCTTTTTTTGAAGAACGCACTTTAAAGTACTATAGGCACTAAAAAGTAACATAGTCACTTTTTGGTACCGTACTACTCATTTGCCTCTTACATGTGCTATTATGAAACATATTTAACATGATAAAAAGTACGTACTTTAAAGTGCTATAGGTACTAAAAAGTAACATTTGTATGATTTAACTTATTTTACTCACAAAGGGAGGATTTCATATGAAGAAATACAATATTCCTGTAGAGGCGACTTTAGAAGTTATCGGCGGCAAATGGAAA
Source organism: Bacillus cereus group sp. BfR-BA-01356 (assembly GCF_022663635.1). NCBI lineage: Bacteria > Bacillati > Bacillota > Bacilli > Caryophanales > Bacillaceae > Bacillus > Bacillus cereus group sp. BfR-BA-01356. Next base: position 2,592 of record NZ_JAKUFX010000052.1, read on the forward strand.
GTTGTTATCCTTTGTCACTTAACGAAAGGTACAAAGAGAACGAGTGAACTAAAACGTTCCATGCCTGGTATTACACAAAAAATGTTAACACAGCAATTACGTGAATTAGAAGACGACGGCGTTATTCAAAGAAAAGTATACAATCAAGTCCCGCCAAAAGTAGAATATTCTCTTACTGATTACGGTTGGTCTTTAGAATCCATTCTTGATTCTCTTTGTTCTTGGGGCGAATGCCATCTTGAAAAAGAAGGTAACACATCGATGCTAATTGCGGAAGGTGAATAATAGGAAAAAGGAAAAAACGAACATGAATTTGTTCGTTTCTTCCTTTTTTTCTATATATATATGTACATTTCTAACTGAAACAAAATATTTTATACGCTTTCATACCTTGTCAGCACTACGTTATACACTCAATATCAAATAATTAGGAATCATTTTTATGTTAACATAGGTGTATATAGTATATAATATAGGATATATATTATATACACTTTCCGGTAACGGAGCTTTTCCATTATGCGGACAAGCCATGTATCGGACAGTTCATAAATAATAAGTAAGACGTTATGGTTTTAGATTTATGTTTGCAGCTTACTTGCTGTCATAAATTTAAAGGCATTTTATTGTGTTTTGTGAAACTTTGTATAAAGTTTCGTAACCGTTTACTATCTTACTTATCAAAAATAAGAGTATTGCTATCGTAAAGGAGAATTGGAGATGCCAGAAACTATGACTCAAACAAAGCCAGAACAAGAAACTGTACAAATTTCTGCTAGCCAAGGACAACTTGATGTACTTGATCAGTTGTTAAAACCTGAGGTACAAGAATCATTAACAACACTAGTAGAACAGCTTCCAAAATTAACTGAGCTTGTTAACATTTTAACTAAGTCTTATGACTTCGCTCAAACTGTTGCTACTGATGAAGTATTAAAAAGCGACACTGTTGGTGCAATTACAGAGCTTGTAGAACCTGTAAAAGATACAGTGAAAAGCATGGCTGCAACTGCAATCGAAGCGAAAGATCGTGCTGACGAAAGCAACGAAGTTATCGGCCTATTCGGTCTTTTAAAATTATTAAAAGATCCACAAGCACAAAAAATGTTCCGCTTTGTGAACGCATATCTTCAAATTAGTGCAGAACGTAACAATAAATAATTTAACTTATAACAACAATTAGTAAAGACGGGGGATATCATACTATGTCAAAACAAATTGTCATCTTAGGCGCTGGTTATGGCGGTCTTCTTGCCGCTTTAAACGTACGTAAATATTACAGCAAATCAGAAGCACAAGTTACAGTGATTAACCAATACCCAACACACCAAATCATCACTGAACTACACCGCCTTGCAGCTGGTAACGTGTCTGAGCAAGCAGTTGCAATGCCACTTACAAAGCTTTTCAAAGGACAAGACATCGACCTTAAAATTGCAACAGTTGAGTCATTCTCAGTTGATAGCAAAGAAATCAAATTAGCTGGCGGCACTACTTTATCTTACGATGCACTTGTAGTTGCTTTAGGAAGTAAAACTGCTTACTTCGGTATTCCAGGACTAGAAGAAAACAGCATGGTATTAAAATCTGCTGCTGATGCAAATAAAATCTACAAACACGTTGAAGACCGTATTCGTGAATACGCGAAAACGAAAAACGAAGCTGATGCTACAATCGTAATCGGTGGTGGCGGATTAACTGGCGTTGAGCTAGTTGGTGAGCTTGCTGACATTATGCCTAAACTTGCAAAAAGCCACGGCGTAAATCCAAAAGAAGTGAAACTTCTTCTTGTTGAAGCAGGTCCAAAAATCCTTCCAGTATTACCAGACCACTTAATCGAACGTGCAACTACTAGCCTAGAAGCGCGCGGCGTTACATTCTTAACTGGTCTTCCTGTAACAAACGTTGCTGGCAACGAAATCGACTTAAAAGACGGTCAAAAACTTGTTGCTAACACATTCGTTTGGACGGGCGGCGTACAAGGTAACCCATTAATCGGTGAATCAGGTCTTGAAGTTAACCGTGGACGTGCAACAGTTGATGCATACCTACAATCTACTTCTCACAAAGACGTATTCGTTGCTGGAGACAGCGCTGTTGTCTTCGCTCCAGACGGACGTCCATACCCACCAACTGCACAAATTGCTTGGCAAATGGGTGAGTTAATTGGATACAACTTATACGCAGCACTAGAAGGCAAAGCATTAGAAGAGTTCGCACCTGTAAACTCTGGAACACTTGCTAGTCTAGGACGTAAAGATGCGGTTGCTACAATCGGAGCAAGCAATACTCCACTTAAAGGCTTACCAGCATCATTAATGAAAGAAGCAAGTAACGTTCGTTACTTATCACACATTAAAGGTCTATTCAGCTTAGCTTACTAATCTGAATATAAGCCCGAATCATGCCCTGCATGGTTCGGGCTATTTTTATCCGTAATTTTCTCTAACTTATTTATTCGTCAGAAGAATAATATAACCCTTTTAATTATCTAAATTTACTGATTATTTTATGTCCAAATTGTGTATACGAAAAGATGGAAGTATTCTTCCTACTCCCATCCTTTCACACAAACTATTCGCCTAACTTCACAAGGCTGTAGTTCTTCTTCCCTTTACGAATAATAATAAATCTTCCATCAAATGAATTTTCTACAGTAACATCCGTACCCACATCTGTTACTTTCTCACCATTCATAGAAATCGCACCATTATTAATGTCTTCACGTGCTTGTCGTCTAGATGGTTCAATTCCTAAATCGACTAGCCACTCTACGATGTTTTTCGTCTCTTTTGAAGACTGGAATGTTGGCATTTCTTTAAAGCCTTGTTCAATTTCATCAGCTGTTAACGATTTAATATCTCCGCTAAATAACGCTGCTGTAATTTTCTCAGCTTGCAGGAACGCCTCTTCTCCATGAACAAATTTCGTCATTTCTTCTGCTAACACTTTTTGCGCTTCACGTTTATGAGGTTCCGCTTCTACCTTCGTTGCTAATTCATCAATACGCTCTTTCGTTAAGAACGTAAAGTATTTCAAGTATTTAATTACGTCACGGTCATCTGTATTTACCCAGAACTGGTAAAATTCAAACGGTGTCGTTTTTTCAGGATCAAGCCAAACCGCACCACCTGCTGATTTACCAAACTTCGTACCGTCCGATTTTAATAATAACGGAATCGTTAATCCGAATACTTTCGCCTCATGACCTTCTAACTTACGAATTAAATCTAAACCACTCGTAATATTTCCCCATTGGTCACTACCACCAATTTGAAGTTGAACATCCTCTTTCGTGTATAAATGATGGAAGTCCATCGCTTGCAAAATTTGGTACGTGAATTCCGTGAAAGAAATACCTGTATCTAAACGGCTTGCTACAATATCCTTCGCTAACATGCTATTGATGCTAAAGTTTTTCCCGTAATCACGTAAAAACTCAATAATATTTATTTCATGTGTCCAATCATAGTTATTTACCATCTTCACTTCGCTATTTCCACCAAAATCAAATAGCTTTTTCATTTGTGCTGTTAACGCATCTACATTATGCTGAACCACTTCTAACGTTTGAAGTTGACGCTCTGATTGTCGTCCACTCGGATCACCAATTGTTCCTGTTGCCCCGCCAATTAAAATAACAGGATGATGACCAGCTAATTGGAATCTCTTCATCATCATAAACGGAATCAAATGTCCAATATGCATACTATCACCAGTCGGATCAACTCCGCAGTATAGCGAAATCTTTTTCTCTTCTACTAGCTTACGTAAACCTTCTTCGTCAGTCTGCTGATTAACGGCGCCGCGCCATTCTAATTCATCAATAATATTCATCTTTTGTCATCCCCTTTATTTTTTAAAAACAAAAAGCCCCTATGTCTACGATAGACATAGGGACGATTATTCACCGTGTTACCACCCAGTTTGCATAAATAGCATAGCTACTCATACCACTCTTAGCAATAATATCGATTGCTAGTCCGCTTAGCATTACCTAAGATACTCCAGAGTGTAATTCGCAAGTTTGTTTGTGCTAGGTTCCAGCAACCCCTAGCTCTCTCGTTAACAGTGACAAACTGCTACTGGGCTCTTTCAACGTATGTTATTTGTTAAATTATTAGCCATTATATTGAATTGAAAACAAATTGTCAACAATACCCAAATATTATTTTGAAATAATTCATATCTTCATACGTATTTTGTTATTCCTTATCTTCTCCAATAATCCTTACTTCTCGCTCCAACTTCACGCCAAATTTCTCTTCAACTGTCTTTTGTACGAAGTGAATTAAATCGATGTAATCTTGTGCTGTTCCGTTATCAACATTCACCATAAACCCAGCGTGTTTTAAAGAAACTTCTACTCCACCAATTCGCTTACCTTGTAGTCCTGAGTCTTGAATTAACTTACCAGCAAAGTTATTTGGTGGGCGCTTAAATACGCTACCACATGAAGGATATTCTAGAGGCTGTTTTGACTCACGTTTAAACGTTAAATCATCCATTTTTGCTTTAATTTCTTCATGTACACCTTCTTCAAGTTCAAATCTCGCTTCAAGAATAATGTAATGGTTGTTCGCAAATACACTCTTACGATATCCAAATTCAAATGCTTCTTTCGTCAAAGTACGTAGCTCTCCATCACCTGTCATTACGACAGCTTCTGTTAATACAAACGAAATTTCACCGCCGTATGCACCAGCATTCATATATAATGCTCCGCCAACTGAACCTGGAATACCACAAGCAAACTCAAGACCCGTTAAGTTATGGTCTAAGGCAATACGTGATACGTCAATAATTGTTGCACCACACTGTGCTACAATCGTCGTTCCTGTTACAGTAACACCTGTAATATGAATTAAACTTACTGTAATCCCGCGAATTCCACCATCTTTAATAATGACATTCGATCCATTTCCTAAAAACGTAACTGGAATATTATATTCGTTCGCATATTTGATAACTTCTTGAATTTCATCATAATTTGTAGGCGCAACAAAAACATCTGCTTTTCCGCCAACTTTAATATGCGTATGATTCTTTAACATTTCATCTTGTTTAACATGTCCTTCAGGCAATACCGTACTTAAATATTTATAAACCTCTTGCATATTCATTTTACGATTCCTCTATTTCTATATTCATTTTATCCCGTTATACGGGCCCATAATATCCCCACGTACATGAAAGAACCTAAAGTGGTGGATACAGTGTACCCAAAATCAATTCGAGACACCTATAAACCTCTTAATTTATAAGAGGTGCCACTCATATTAAAATATATATTGCATAATAAAGCAACCCAAATGGACTACTAAACTTGACATGTCATCAGAAAGACAACAATTTGTAAAATATGTGACTTTTTCAAAACACTATCCCTCAGTATCTTACTATACCACACAAAAAGAAAGTGGTATTTTTTTGTACTTTTTACTTTATTTACATCAATAAAAAAAGAGCACATCCCACAGAATGCGCTCTTTCTATACTCTTTATATTACTTTTCGTTCTCTTCTTTTTCTTTATCAAACCATAACAGCTCATCGTTATCAACTTCACCATTATAATTGATTAAAATTTCTTCTCCTGCTTTTATATCTTTATAAGCATAGAAGTTAAACGTATGGTTCTCGAAGACAATATCATACGTTGCATTCGGTGTATATGAATGATTGAATAACATACCGTATCCTAAAAGGATTGCCGTATGATTGATTCCATACTCAAATGCGTAGTCAGCAAGTAATGTTTTCTCAATGTGTTCATGCTGTTCATTCGGATAAGAGATAACTGGTGCTGCGTGTATCAACTCACCTTTTTTAATATCACGAGTTGCAAATACACCTCTATTAAATTCTCCATCACTAAGTTCAGAAGTCTTAACTTCGATCATATGCGTCACCTATTTAATTCTTTCTTTGAAGTATTTTATTCCGCTATTTGCGGATAGCTTGATTGGTGAGGGCTAATAATCAGTATGTACTAGTCTCACTTTATCTCCTTAAGCTTGGCAGAAAACGCGCAGAAAAGCAATTAAATTCCTATCAAGTATTCGTTTCAATGAAAAAAGAGCACATCATTCGTGCTCTTTCCAAGCAATATTACTTTTCTAAAATATCTTCTAACAACTTCACTTGCTCGCTAACAGTTTGTAACGTCTTCACTGACGTATCATTTCGATGTTTTTCTTCTTCCACACTCGCTAGCACTTCTTCTGTAGCTGTAGAAGTTTGCTGAATTACGTTAGAAGCATGCGTAACATCCTTTACGATATTCGTTGTTTTAACTTGGAAACTTTCTTGATGAACAACAACCTCTCGCATTACTTCATTAATCGCATCAATAAACTTCCCTAAATCAGTTACATTTGTTAAAACGCTTGCTAACATCTCGTTACATTCTTCTTGTACTCTTTCTGACTTCTCTACCTGTACTTCTACCTTACTTGCTTGATTACTAAACTCCCTCAAAATCTCTTGAATTCTTCCCGCAGAACGATTTGATTCTTCAGCAAGCTTTAACACTTCACTCGCTACAATAGCAAAACCTTTTCCATGCTCGCCTGCCCTCGCAGCTTCAATATTTGCATTTAAAGCTAGCAAACTCGTCTGACTTGAAATATTCGTTATTACATCTACAATTTCATTAATTTGTTTCGATTGCATCATTAAATCTCTAAATATAATTCCAGACTGTGAAACAACATCATTTAAACTTCTCATGTTAGTTTCAAAATTTCTTAGAGTATGTACACTACCTTTTGAAATTTCTAAGCTTTCATCCACACGAGCCGATGCAGTTCTTACTTGAGAGATGATTTGTTCAATATTTCCCTCCATATCATTCAATACTTCTACCGAACGATACATCATCTCTGATTGTGATTGCGTACCAACTGCCACCTCTTCAAAGGCAAAATTAATTTCACTCATCGATTCCATCGACGTGTTCATATTTTGTCTTAAATGATTGAAATTACTATCTAGTTTCACAACTGTTTCTTCAATAAGTCTTTGCGTCTCTTCTAACTCCTGAGCTTTTCTCATTACTTCTTGCTTCTCATCACTTAAACGAAGGAGCAGATTAGAACCGATTTTCGTGACGCCCCACATAGCGATTGTTACAATCGCTAACAAACTTGCGAAATTAGCAGCTTCAGACGAGGCTGTATAAGCAAAAAATTGCTCCGGCCAATAGCTACAAAGGATAAATGTGATCACAACAGCTACCCCGCCAAGAATTAAAATGAGACGCTCACTTAAGTAAATAAGTGAAACAGCTAATGTAAAATAGACCATTTGAAATACAGCCGGGCTTTCATTAAAAGCTTGTACCATAATGTAAGACATTGTAAGCAACATAAATGTCATGATATATTTATACGCTGATTCCATACTTTTTATAAAAGTAAACAGCGTTCCAAATGCAACGACAGAAATACCACAAATCCAAAACGCTATGGCTCTCTCTGTAAAAATATATCCATAATACCCAATTGCGATTATCCCAAGAAAGAAACTACAAATCGTTATAAACAGTAATAAATGATTTTTCTGTGATTCTTTCTCAAGGTTAGAAAAACAAGTCCTCTTTAACCAATCCATATGAAGCCCCACCTTCTACTTATACATATCAATTACTTCAGTTTAAATACCGCACTTACTGGGTTATGATCGCTATTTTCAAACTTTAAATCTTTCCCTTGTACATTTACAATCTCTACATTCGGTGAAACGATAAAGCCATCAATAATAGTGACGAAATTTTCACCTTCTACATATTTCTTTACATCATCTCTCACAGTCATAACAGACGGATCTACAGCCCACTTAAAGCCACCGTCTGTAAAGTCCTTCGGTAACTCTACTAACCACTCAGGACGCTCTTTCACGAACTTCGGATCACTTAATTGAGCGTTTGAAACTAATTGATTCCAATCTCCGCCCATTATTACGTAATCACCATTTTCATAATGCTTGTTCATATATTCTTTTAAGTACTCTACTTGCTGTTTTCTAATTTTCCCGCCTTCATCATAAGCAGACAAATGTAAATTTACGAGTCTAACATGTTTCCCATTATTAACAGGAATTTTATATTCCACAATTGCTCGATCTAAATCAAACAAACGCTTTGGCCAAGGCTCCATTCCAGGAAGCTGGAACCTCTTCGCTTCTTGAACAGTGTATTTAGAAAACGTACTTAATCCAGCCTCCGCATATCCCATTGGATTTGTTATTGGCACTGGAACCCATTTCGTATCGTAGTTCTTGCCAAATGACGAAACATAATCAGGTAATCCTTTTTTCAAAAATTCATGTCCATTTATATCAAATGAACGAAGTGACTTTATATCAACTTCTTGTAATAGTGCAAAATCACTATTCTCATTTTGTAAAAACGAAAGCATATTCTTTAAATTAGTTTCCGTTTGCTCTTTACTACTTGAACCAGATCCCTTTCCACCATCCATAAAGAAATCTTGGTCCTTATCTAACCCAGCATATCCAATATTAAATGTTGTAACTTTAAATTCATTTCCAGTCGCTAATACGCGCTCCTTATTATTCTCCACCTTCAAGCTTATAATATCAGCAGGCTGTTCTTTAGTAAGTGTCATATACGCTAGAAATCCTCCTACAATGCCCGCTACTACTAAAACACATATAAATACGATTTTTAAAAATTTCTTCAAATAAATGACTCCTTTTCACGCAAATTTATTTTTCTTTATTTTCAGTCAAATAAAACGAAACGACACACATAAGAAACATTTTATCATAATTAAAACCTTATATCACTATATTTAGTTGATAAGTAATCGATCCCATTTTAATTACTTGAAAAACCTTCAGACATCAAAAAAAGAAAAGTTACACCCTCCTCCTCACTGGAAATTAAACGGTATATTTAGTACACTATATGTAATAATCATAGGCGATGGAGTTCGCCATAAACGCTGCTTAGCTAATGACTCCTACCAGTATGAATACTGGTAGGAGTCTATTTTTTTGAGCAAGCTATTTAAAGAGGTGAGAAAATTGATTTATATTATCGTCGGCATTGCCGGTATATTAGGAGCTCTTTCTCGTTATTATTTAGGTCTTAATATCACCACATTTTGGCATCATTCATTTCCATTAGCAACATTACTCATTAACTTAATCGGTTGCTTCTTCTTAGCGTGGCTAACTACTTATATCGCCCGGCTAAACGTCTTACCTTCAGAGGTTATCACAGGCATCGGGACTGGATTCATCGGTTCCTTTACGACTTTTTCAACATTTAGTGTAGAAACTGTGCAATTGATCAATCATTCTGAGTGGAGCATAGCCTTCTTATATGTATCATGTAGCATACTTGGTGGCCTCATTATGTCTGGCCTTGGCTATACACTTGGAGATTTCTTAATTAAGAAATCTCTTACGGAAGGTGATTACTCATGATAGAAGCCTTATTAGTCGCAACAGGAGGATTTTTCGGTGCGATTACACGATTTGCAATTAGCAATTGGTTTAAGAAAAGAAATAAAACACAATTTCCACTTGCTACATTCCTTATTAATATAACAGGGGCTTTTTTACTTGGATATATAATTGGCAATGGGGTCACTACAGGTTGGCAACTATTATTAGGTACTGGATTTATGGGTGCATTCACTACATTTTCTACGTTTAAACTAGAAGCTGTTCAACTTCTCAATCGAAAAAATATTAGCACTTTCCTTTTATACTTAAGCGCTACTTACATAATTGGTATCCTCTTCGCATTCCTTGGAATGAAGCTAGGCGGAATATAAAAAAGAAAGCGACTCTATTGAGTCGCTTTCTTTCATAAGAAGTATGTTCCGCCATATGGAATGGAAAATACACCAGCTGGATGTACATTGTAATGTACAATTTGCATCGGAAGCTGTGAATACGGCATATACTGATTTTGCATCATTTGTGCAAAATATGCTTGTTGTTGCATTTGAATAGCTTGATTCATAGCATGAATTGTTCCCTGTGCCCCAGCCAGCGTAATAGCTGCTCCTACTTGTCTTCCATTATAAAAATGATGGTTCATCATGATTCATCTCACTTATTCTTTTTCTTCCATATGGTATGTTTCTATTTCATAGTGAGTGTTTCGTCCCTATTGGTAACCCCTATTTATTGCCCTTTTTCAGCTTTGAAGTAATAAATCCAAATAATAATACACCAATACCACTAAGGAACAATACATAACTTATCGGTACTAGGAAAAAGAAAGGTTCTTCAAGGAATCCATCCGCTCCTACTTTACTGTTTGAAGCATGTATCGTTAAAGAAATAATCGCTAAAATCATGAAAGAAATAGCTACTACGTATTTATTTTTCATCATATACTCTCCTTTAATTCTCACTGATTTCATTACCATCATAATACGCCTGAAATTATTAAAAATCAACAATTATTTATCGTTTTGCAATAAAAATCTTTTTCGCATCACAAAAAAGCTACAGATAATATTTTATCTATAGCTCTTCCAATCAGTTATTTTGTGCCAAAGTATGCCTTTTGGAACATACACATTCTTATCGCATTATGATAGTTACCATCAACGAAAAACTCATCGATAAGTTCGCCTTCTACCATAAATCCAACCTTTTTATAAACATGTACTGCTTTTTCATTTTCCTTATCCACAACTAAATATATCTTATGCATATTTAATACAGCGAAAGCATAATCCATTGCTAAACGCGTCGCCTCTACTGCATAACCATATCCTTGATAATTCGGATCAATAATAATTTGGAATTCTGTTCTACGATGAATATAATCGATTTCTACTAACTCAACTAATCCAACCATTTCATTGTCTTTCTCAACGATAAATCGGCGTTCGCTTTGATCATGTATATGTTTATCATATAAGTCTTGCAGCTCCACAAATGCCTCATACGGCTCTTCAAACCAATACGACATAATATGCGCATTATTATTCAGTTCGTGTACAAACTTTAAATCTTCTCGTTCTAATGGACGTAACTTCAATTCCTGATTCATTTCTATAACCTCCAAGTAAAAGAAACCTCTTCACTTAATTTCTCAATTTTTTTCGATTTCAAACGCCCTAATTTCATTGTAAACTTTCAAGCAACTTGAAGGTCAAGATGTAAAAAAGTAGTGCAAACTTATGTCTGCACTACTACTCTTTTCTCAAATCTCTCATATTCGATATGTATAAAGCAATAACTAAAACAAGAATTGCTCCTGCGTATAATAACGTCTCCATCGGTTCCTCATGAGACACAATAATCAATCGAATTAAGGCCGTAATTCCGATATAAATAAAATAACGTAACGGGAAATGATAGTTCGATTTAAAATACTTAATAATTAATGCAATGAACTCGAAGTATAAGAAATAGACGATGATACTTTCAACCAATTTATAAGACGTATACTCTTTTGCCGAAAAAATATACTGCACAAACGTAATTGTCTCATTCACTAAGAAAATCGATAACACAATGGATAATATAATTAAAGCTATATTTAATATCCATTGCAAAACACTAGCTATAACATGATCGATATTAAATGACTTCATTTTCTCTTTAGACTCCCCTTCTTATAAGTACTTATTTATTATAGCAAAATTACGATTGGAAAGAAGTTAAATCATATATTCGTCCTTTGTTGTTTCCAGTGTAGGGGAGATTTAGTGTGTGGAGAATTCTGTTTACAACCATACCCGACGAAACATGGAGAAACTCTTTCAAATTACCGTTCGTACATGTCGTACTAATGAGCAATGCATAATCTCGTATAGCATCCTCATATGCCACTTTTGAAAAATCTTTACAACTTGTACAACGCCAGCCCTTCTTCACTTTAACCATTGGAATAACTAAGCATTTCTCACATTGTACTCCATTTAACAACTCCTCTTTTTCTATTTTATATTGCTCAAGTATATTTTGTTGAAGTGGAGAATGCTCCGTTATTATTTGATGAATGAGCCTATCTACATTATCTATAACTTTTCTCTTATATTTACTTTCAAACCACTTTATTTTATGAGGTAAATTTGCACTATGAATAATTGTATGAAGAAGATTGTCATCTGAAGATTTTATAATGGTACGAGGCGAGCTAATAACAACGAGGGACTCGATTGGAAGACTAGAGGAAAATCCATGTAAGCTTAACCATTTCTTTAATTGTATTTCTTGCCTTTTTATTTGTAAAACCGGATCTGGAAATCCCTCTGAATTTCCTTCTGTTATTCGGATAAGTTGATTAAACTTTGCATCAAACATTAATGTACCTGCTATATTTTTTATCTCAAGAAAAAGAAGAAACTTTGTGGAAATGATAATAGTATCAATTTGAAAGTATTGATCATGATTAGATAAGCGAACATCATGTAAAACACTATACTCTTTCTCAGAAATAAAACTAAGTGGATAATCAATTGCTTGCTCCCCTTTATACCCCGCCATGTGTTTTGCCAAGTTTTCTCCAATTAAATTTCGTTTTGGATGATGTACAGGTAACCTTCTAAGCAGTGCTTCTAACTGTCTTATATAAATCGGCATTTTTCTTTCTTTCACAATCACCTCAAACACCCCTTTACAAATATATCAACGATTTTTTCAATATATCTATCACAACTCACAATATATCAACGATTTTCTCAATATATCTATCACAACTCACAATATATCAACGATTTTTCCAATATATCGATCGGTCGACAATATCTGACACTACCTCACTCCAATCACTCACAGCATATCCTAGAAAAACACCTTCAGCAAAAACTTAAAATCGTATTTCCTCATAAAAAAACCATAACCCGCTCCTCCAGCAAAGTTATGGTTTTTAACCCTGCAATGCCACTCTATCTATAACTTTGCTGTGAATTCCACAAAATCCATTTGTACTTATACCAACTTTCACTTTTTTCACACTGAAACTATATCCGTTAAAATCGTTTCATACCGTTATTACTTCCGCATAGCTACAATTTATATAATAACGGTACAGTACAAATAACGTGCTGAATCACTAAGTATGGGGGAATAACGATGAACGAAGCGTTACTATTAGTAGACATACAAAATGATTACTTTGAAGGCGGCAATATGGAATTACATCAACCTGAAAAAGCCGCACAAAAAGCGAAAGAAGTTTTGAAAGTATTTCGCGAAAAACAGAAAACAGTTATTCACGTACAACATATCGCGAACAATGAAGGAGCTACTTTCTTCTTACCTGATACAGTAGGTGTTCAAATTCATGATGATGTACAACCGATTGCTAAGGAAAGAGTCATTCAAAAACATCATCCTAACAGTTTTTTAAGAACAAATTTATTAGGAACATTAAAGACAGAAAAAATAGACCTACTAGTCATTTGCGGTATGATGACTCATGTATGTATTGATGCAACAGTGCGCGCTGCCAGTGACTTCGGATTTCAATGTATTGTAATTGAAGATGCTTGTACAACAAAAGATTTAGAATTCCAAGGAAATCTAATCCCCGCAGTACACGCTCATCAATCGTTCATGAGTGCATTAGAGTTTGGTGATATTTATGCAACAGTCATGTCAGCAAACTGTTTTATAACCAAAAGCAAATAAAGAATTACAGTTCCATATGAAAAAAGAAAGGATAAGTATCTTATTCTTTCTTTTTTTCCATCGTCTTAATGACAGTATTTATACGATAATCACCATAATGTAAAACATCTGCAAGAGTCTCTTCTAATTGCTGATGCGAAGATGTGTGAAGAGTCATGACATAGCAACCATCGCCGCTTATACGATACATTTCAGTAATTACGTCCGTTTTTTCAAAAAAGTTTTGAATTTGATTATGATAATGCGGTGCATGCAAAAATAGTGTAACAAAGGTCATAATAGATCCTTCTAGCTTAGCCCTGTCAATATTTATCGTATATTTTTGAATGACACCTGCCTCTTCTAATTTATTAATTCGTTTCCCAACAGCCTGGCCAGTCAAATGTACTATCTCCCCAATTTCCTTCCAGTTCATTCTAGCGTTTTCTTGTAGTAATTGTATAATCTTAAAATCTGTTGAATCAAACATGGACATCCCCTTCCTATACGAAACGAATTCTATAAAATCTTCATTTCTCCTACAGTTTTTCTAAAAAGTTTTGCACTACAATCGATTAGCTCTATTAGCAATTACATTATTATTAGCGGCTTTCCTTCTTCTTTACAATGTATTTTTTGGATTACTCGTAGGCACTACAGCAAGCTAGCGATTTTTTATAAATATGAACATTTTTTAGGAATTAGTTTATCTTTTTTTAATGTTTTATTTAGAGGCAGTTTATAGTCGGGGATTAACATAAGAAACGTAGCAACTAAGTTCATATATGACGCACTGCTACTATAATCGCTAACCGTACTACTTGAAATCATAAAATAAGGAGACGATAAAACATGAACAAAAAAACAAAAGCACTATCATCCGTACTGCTCGGATTCACATTAGTATTAACAGGGTGTGCTGGTACTAAAGCTGAAGAAAATCACGGGAAACAAAAACAAGAACAAGTTGCTAAAGAAACAAAAAAGGAAAATAAATTAACTAAAGGGCAAAAAATGGCTAATATTCTTAGCGAGACAAATTGGCAAGGTACACGAGTGTATGACAAAGATAAGAATGACTTAACAAAAGAGAATGCAAACTTCATTGGTCTTGCAAAATATGATGCGAAGTCAGGCAGATATGAATTTTTTGATGCTAAAACAGGTGCAAGTCGTGGCGATAAAGGAACCTTCTTTGTCACAAATGATGGGAAGAAGAGAATATTAATTTCAGAATCAATGAAGTATCAAGCTGTCGTTGACATGACAAAACTAAATAAAAATGTATTTACTTATAAACGAATGGGGAAAGACGCTAACGGTAAAGATGTAGAAGTTTTCGTTGAACATGTTCCATATAAAGAAAAAGAACTTTCTTTCACTGATCCGGACAAGCAGCTGAACACGACTACAGGAGATATTGTTAAAAACGTTGATGGAGATAAAATTTTAGGCAGTACCCTTTGGCATGGAACAAAGGTATTAGATGAAGCTGGTAACGATGTAACACAGTTTAATTCGAATTTTATAAGCCTAGCAAAATTTGATGACAAATCTAATAAATATGAGTTCTTCAATAGCGAAACAGGTCAAAGCCGCGGTGATTATGGCTACTTCGATGTTGTACACGAAAATAAAATAAGAGCCCATGTTTCCATTGGAAATAATAAATACGGTGCTGCTCTTGAGCTTACTGAACTAAATAAGAATAAATTTACGTATAAAAGAACTGGTAAAGACCAAGCTGGTAAGGATATAACTATATTCGTTGAACATGAGCCTTATAAAGGTGATATGAAACCACAATTTAGCTTTTAAAAACGTTTGATAAAGATCCTGTACTGAGTTGCAGGATCTTTCTTATTATTCGAAACATAAATCATCTATAAACGAAAAGAAGCATAAGGTAACCAAAACGGCATTTTATGCTTCTTCTTACAAATAGGATAAAAATTGAACCTTAACAACCACTACAGCTCATCAATTACTTTCGTTAGCTTTTGAAGCGCTGATAAAAGATTTGTTAATTCTTCAGGTGATAAACTTGCATAATATTTTTCAGAAACCTGTTGCATATATGCGTCCATTTCTTTTTTATATAACAAGCCTTTCTCACCTAATTCAACTGAAAATGCACGTTTATCTTCTGCATGTTGCCTTCTGAAAATATATCCTTCCGTTTCAAGTTTCACTAACTGCTGGCTAATGGCACTTTTCGTCACATTCATTTTTTCAGCTAACTCTTTAGGAGTGGATGATGGGTACCTAATAATTAATGTTAACAACGTATATTGCTGATTATTTAAATTAAAATTCGTATAAGATCTTTCTTTCGTTTCAAGTAATATCCATAGTTCTTCAAGTGTTTGATTGATTTCCTCAGCTATATTTTTATTTATCATACTTCTCTCTCACCTTTTCTTCTCCAATTTTTCGGGTTTAAATACTTTTTATATTTTGCCACCACTTCTTTCCCAACAAAGACAGCACCTATCAAAAATAGAATTTCTCCTATTACTATACACCCTGGAATGACAACGGTCTTTACCTGCGTCGACAGTGAAGTAAATGGTATGATTAAAGCACTTCCCCAAAGTAGAACATATATGATTAGAAGCCCTATTCCAACTTTAAAAAGCAATGGCTTTTTTTGTTTATTTTCGTTTGAAATTATTTCTTTTTCCATTTTAAAACCTCCGAATGTATTTTGATTTAGTTTACTTAACTAAACTATATATCAAGATTGATTTGATTGCAAGACTTTAAAATGTATTCACTAAAATTGCGTTTACTTGAATTCCAACCACATATTTTGAAAATAATTTTATTTGTATTCCTAAAAAAACACACCTCTTCCGTGGAAAAAGTGTTTTTTTATACTTAATGACTAATACTAGCTGTTGGATATAATGTTGTTCCTCCAATTGAAACTTTTATTTCATTTGTTAATGGAACATTTTGTTCATTAATAATTGTTCTCCACCATTCCCATGCAAGACCTGTACATTCTCTTGCTACAATTTTTATATTTTTTGAGTTCGGTGGAAGAGGGATAACTGTAGAGTAATGAGCCGTTTTGTCTTTTCCGCTACCATCCCACGTTTTATGTGTTAGTACTTCGTTACCCTTTTGGTCAAATGTGAATTCATCCCAAGATACATCAAATTGAGCAACGTAAGCACCGTAATGATCAAGTGTCATTTTAGCACTTGAATATTCTGTAGTTGTCGTCTCAATATAATCTGTATTGTTATGAACAGCAGCAGTTGCATTATCTTTTAAGAAAGTACTTGTATATGAAATTGGGTATGCTGGATTTTTAAGACTTAATTCAGCATTATCTTTAATGATATTTCGGATTTCATTGAAATCTTTAGTAACAACCTTGTTATGCTCTTTCGCATCTCCGCCTAATACTACAGCAGTAAAGGTACTTTCTTCAAAAATATCTTTATACTGTCCACTTGTTTCAACGCTGTTATCCTTAAGTAAGGCTTTAAAAGCAGCTTGTACATTTTTGCTCTTAGATGTTGTTTCTAATTTTACATAAATTGTTCTACCATAAGCTACATTTGAAACCATAACAGGTGGAGCCGAATTACTTACGCCTTTTCGAGTTAATTCATCAAAAGTAACACTATTATCAAAAAGGTCGGATGGATTGTTAGGTAGTTCAGCACTTACCGTATAAAATATTTGCTTATATGCGGCAACCATCACTTTTTTCTCTCCATTTGCAACTGCATTAAAATCAATGTTTAGACTGTTATCAAGATATTTAGCGTTAACATTAAGAGCACTTGCGATTTGCGATTTACTATAAACCATGGATTCCGTATACTGCATTCTTGCAGGCAACGTATGTGTTGTAGAATACTTTTCATTCCAAGTAGACACTAAATCGTCTACTGCTCCAGCTACATTACCATATGTCGGATTTTGGACAGTGATTGTATTTTCTTTTCTCATGCCCGGTAAGTCTATACTAATATTCAAAGGCTTTCTTTTAGCCACTAATAAACTTGGCTGATTGTCTGCAAAAGCTTTATTTGCAAGTTGTACAGCTCCTGGATACGTGCGATTCACTACAGAATCAATAATTGAAATATCGACTGGTGACGTTGTAAGTGATTTTTTTTCGCGTTCTACTACTACAAATTTACCATTTGAATTGATACTTTCTTTCGGAACAAAACTCTCTACTTTATCACCATTTACAGCTAAAACCTCTTGATTATTATATTTAAGATTTGCTATACCAGTATCAATGCCACTAGCATTTTTGGTTACATCAGTTGCATTACTTGCTTGTGTTTCTGCGAAGGAAATAGATGAGTAATTAATAGTGCATAGACTAACTAATAAACATGCAAGGAACTTTCTTCTTTTAGTGTTTTTCTTAATATTCAGAAAAATCACCCCGTTCTTTTTTTAGTAAAATATAATAATGATTGCTAACTAATAAATTTACATAAATGTTTTTAAAAGTTCTTGAATTAAAGGGATTACGCCACCTACAAATTTTAAAACTGCCATTGCGATTTCCATATTATTTCCTCCTTTTTATTGCTACGAAATTTTGATTTATCTTTATGCCCTCATTATAGTGACCCCTTACACTTTTATCAATACACTCTGATATGCAATATTACATATAAAAAACCAAGCTGAATTCTTTTAAAAAGTTATACAGAGATATTTTTTCGTTTGGTACATACTTGAAAAGGTGAAGCATTCTTTTGCATTTTATGAGTAATCACATAAAAAAAGCTGCTGCCTATAAAATATAGACAGCAACTTCAACTAGAGTAGCTTGCATAATCTACGCAAGATATTTTATAACTAATAAACTGCGATCGGCCCATAAGGACCATTAATAATTTCTATTTTTGTTTCAAAAATATCTGTCAAAAGTGTTGGGTCCATAACTTCTTCTACTGTTCCAAAAGCAGCAATTTGTCCATCTTTCATAGCACAAATTTTATCCGAGTATTTAGCTGCAAAATTTATGTCATGCATGACAGTCAAAATTGTTCGTCCAAATTCATTAGCTGCACGTCTCAAATGCTCCATCATTTGAACAGAACGAGCAACATCAAGGTTGTTCAGAGGTTCGTCCAAAAGTACATATTCCGTCTCTTGGCACAATACCATCGCTACATATGCCCTTTGTCTTTGACCACCAGAAAGCTCATCTAAATATCTATTCTCTAAACTAGTTAAATCTAAGAAATCGATATATTTAGAGATGATAGCCTCATCTTCTTTAGTCAATCTTCCCTTTGAATAAGGAAAGCGCCCAAATCCAACTAGTTGTCTCACAGTAAGCCTAGTTACAAAATGATTTTCTTGTCGCAATATAGTCAAAACTTTTGCTAAATCTTTTGATTTGGATTCAGAAACATCCATATTTGCTACCTGAATTTGGCCTTCATCCATATCTAAAAGTCTGCCAATCATCAAAAGTGTCGTTGACTTTCCAGCACCATTTGGTCCAATTAAAGAAGTAAAGCCTGCTTTTGGTATTTCAATATCCAAAGGTCCTATTTTTACCTTATCAGTATAGAACTTTTTAACATTATCAATTTTTATCATAAAGCCCTCTTCCTTAAAACTATAGTTAAGAATATGATTCCACCAAATAATTCAATAATAACTGAAACTACACCTTGAGCATGGAATACATGATACATTAAAAAGTATGCACTCGTCATTATTAAAAATCCTATAGCAAAAGCCATCGGAAAAATATATCTATGATCATAAGTTGACGCTGCCTGATAACTCAAAGTTGCCACTAAAAAGCCGTAGAAAGTAAGTGGCCCAATTAGAGCTGTTGAAATGGACATTAAAATAGCTACTAATACAAGCGTATAAATTACACTAGGTTGGTATTTAACTCCAAAAGAAGTAGCGACATCTTTTCCTAGTGATAAAACATTCAAATTCTTAGAATGAGCAAAAATTAATACCGCTACAATTATGATCATAGGAATTACAATAGGAAAATATGCAGGATCTGCATGATTAACAGAACCAAATAGTCTTGCTTGTAAAATATCAAATTCTGAAGGCGCAAGTAGTTTTCTCATGAAAGTTGACACAGAATTTAGCCCGGTACCAATAATAATTCCAACTAAAAGCATAAGTTGTAAATTCCCGTATTTACCGGAAAGTAACCATCCATAAAGTATCAAACTCATGAAGACCATAACAACAACTTGGAATAAAAATGAGCCAATTCCATTAAAATTTATTAACGCACTAGCACCAAAGAAGAATACTGTACTCGTTTGAATTGCTGAATAAAGTGATTCGAAACCTAAAAGTGAAGGAGTAATAATTTTATTATTCGTAATAGATTGGAAAGCAACTGTCGACAAGCTATGGCAAACCGCAGCAATAATCATTGCAACAATAGCTACTATCCTTCTCTTAACAACTGGGATAAAAGAAGGTGAATCTATCGGAACTGGATTGTTATACACTAAAAGTCCATATGAAGAAAGAAGACCTAAAGCAATCAATGTTATCAGTAAAATCCAATAACGTCTTGCTTCCTTCTTAGACCGAAAAGCGCTAGCTGATCTACTTTCATTATGAAGGCTAGAATCGATTTCGACATTTTCTTTTTTTCTATATTCTAATGTGATCATCGTAGCCTCCTTGGTTTTCTTTGTCTCAATAAAATAGTAATAAACACGACTGCTCCCACTGTTGCAAGTATTAAAGAAACAGGTAATTCAAAAGGCTGTATAATTGTTCGAGAAATGATGTCACAGGCAGTTATTGATCCCATTCCGATCACACAAACCCAAGGTAAATTACTCCTAAGATCATCACCTTTAAACATTGAAACGATATTTGGCACAATTAATCCTAAGAAAGGTAAGTGTCCAATAACTGCTGCAACAATTCCAACTGCAACAGAGATAAGAGCAGTCCCAAAAAGAACAATTCTATTGTAATTAACTCCAAGACTTGTTGCGACATCTTCTCCTAGTCCAGCTAAAGTCAATCTATTAGCATACATAAAAATAAGAAAAGTAATGATAACAATCAGCCATAAATATTCATATCTTCCCACCTGAATGTTAGCAAATGAACCTACAAACCAAGTTTCAATACTTTGCGTCTTTTGAAAAAGGAGTCCTAAAAAAGTAGACACTGCAGAAATTACTGCTCCAAGCATCAATCCAATAATCGGAACAATTAAAGACGAACGAAGCTTAACTCTTCTTAAAAATAGAAAGAAAATCATAGTTCCTATAAAAGAAAAAATGATTGCACCAGTCATTCTTTGAACTAAAGTCGGGGCAGGAAATAATAAATACACAAAAAGCAGGCCTAAGCCTGACCATTCAATAGTCCCCGTTGTAGTAGGTTCAACAAAGCGATTCTGTGTAATGAGTTGCATTACGAGCCCTGCCATCGCCATCGCAGCTCCAGTAAGCATTAATGCAGCTGTTCTCGGAACACGAGTTATGAAAAACATCTCTGTCCCGTCCTCTTGTCCACGTATATCATAAACTCCAGTAAACAGTGATATAATCCCTAAAATTATAACAACTATAACTGCTATTATAAAAGGTTTTGTCCATATTTTATTTTGATTATAAAACTGGGGTTGAGAAATATTCTCAACCCTAGAAATCATATTTTTTGACACTGTTTCGTACCCCTTTACACTACTTAGCTAAAGTTTTTGCCATATTTCCAAATAACTCTATATAAGTTTGAATTGATTCATTTGTGTAAGTATCTTCTGGTGCATAAATAACTTGTTTTTTAGAAACAGCAGTTGTGTTTTGAAGAGCAGGTGATTTAGAAATAACATCCTTAGCAGGTGTTGACTTAGCTGCATCAGATGTTGCAGCATCACGATCTAATACGAAAAGCCAATCAGGATTTGTTTGTGCAATAGCTTCAACAGAAACGTCATCACCTTTATGACCTGCAGTAGAATTCGAAACTTCTAATGCTGGAGTCCAACCGAAAATTTCATACATTGGTCCCCAAACGCGACCAGAGTGCGGCGCAGCAAAGCCAATATTACCACCAGTAACAATAACACTCATAACTTTATCTTTTCCGTTATAAGCAGATTTTGCTTTTTCAATAGATTTATCAAAATCAGCTACTAATTGTTTAGCTTCTTTATCTTTATTAAAGATTTTTCCTAAAGTAATTGTAGAATCTTTAAGTCCTTTTACTAAGTTTTCGCCAGGCTTAGTAGCTTTCTCAGAAACATCAAAATTAAGATCAATAACTGCTGCATTTGGTACTAATTTTTTGATTTCTTCGTAATGGTCAGCAAATCTTTGACCAACGATTACAAGGTCAGGGTTTGCCGCTGCAATAATTTCTAGATTTGGTTCACGGTGATTCCCAATATTTTGAACTTTTTCATCCTTTTTATATGCTGAATCAGCAGGCATGATATCCTTTGGAGCAGCCGCTAATTTAATTCCCCAATCAGATAAGGTTTCAAAAGTTCTGTTATCCAAAGCAACTACATTCTTTGGGTTTACAGGTACTTTAACAGTTCCATGAGCATCAGTGATTTCAACCGTTTTTGGCTTATCACTACCATTATCTTTATTATTAGCCTTCGAAGTTTCTTTACTTGAATCTGAGCAAGCTACTAACATTAAAGTGAAAACTGCTAGAATACTCACTAATTTTAAAAGCATAGATTTTTTCATATGTATACTCCTTATAGTGTGATTTATTTCGAAAATGATGACATCCATAGATTGAATTAGAAGGTAACTTTTATTCAATTGAATCGCTATTGATAATCATTTTCATTTGAACATCCTGTTAATTAGTATAGTCATTAATTCTGTGAAAATCTTGTGAATGGTGTGAATTCATAAAATCAGGCATAAAAAGTAATATGTGACGTCAGGCGTGTTGATTAACCATGATTTCCTCTACAAAACACGCTCATTAATAGCTAATATTTTCGTAATCCATTTTTTCACGTCTTTTAATACTTCTAAGAAACTATTTGATTATCATATTTAATAAAAAAATGAGTAAAACTGAATGTAATAGTTTTACTCGTTTTCTATTACCTTATTTTATCATTCAATCATTGAATAGCCTCTGCCGTGTATCGTTTGAATATATCTGTCTTTCTTCTCGCACTTTAACTTTTTTCTTACATACCCAATATATAAGTCTACTACATTTGGATTTACTACTACGTTATATCCCCATACTTGATTCAAAAGCATTTCACGGCTCAATATTGTGTTTTTATTCTTGATTAAAAATACAAGTAAATCGTACTCTCGCTTAGTAAGCGACAGGTTTTCGCCACCTTTTTTCACAATATTGCTTGATGCATCAACAAAGAGATCTTTAAACTGAAAAAAGTTTATCTCCTTTTGCTGGTTACAATCACTTCTCCTTAAAATTGCTTGAACCCTTGCTACTAATTCTTCTTTCGCAAATGGTTTTCTGATATAATCATCTGCTCCTGCTTGTAACCCTGCTACGCAATCCTTGCTAGAAACATTGTCGGTCACAATAATGATCGGTGTCGTTTTAACTAATCGTATTTGTCTACAAATTTCTGGTCCGGATATACTTAATGAATCCCAATCCAATATGATAATATCCCAATCTTGTTCATATATTATATTTAAACCTTCGTTTTCATTGTGAAGTTTTAAAATGAAATAGCCTTCTTGCGTTAGACCGCTTACGATTTTCTTCGCTAAAGACCGTTCATTCTTAATTACTAAAACCTGCTTCACCGATGGTTCACCTCTACTTCAATATAACTTAGTTAGATAAAAAATTATCCCCAAAAAACAATTTAAGATTTATAAATTTAAAACTCCTAAATAATCCATTAAAACAGTTTATTAGGAGAACTCTATATAATCTTACAATAGGTATGGATAAAAACACAAAACATATAGAGATTTGAATAAAGTGAAATTTTAATGAGATCTCACCAATTGGGCGTTTACGGTCAGCTATAGTATCTATCTGCTTATCATCAATAACTAGTTCTTCATTTTCTGTTTCAGAGGTACCGCCCGATTCCCATCAACTTAAGCATTTTATAAAACCACAAAATGAAAAAACGGTATTCTTTCTATTACTTTAAATCTAGAAAACAAATCACTTCAATGTTTTCTGAATATTATGGGAGGATGTAAATACTGTGAACACTGTATATTTAGTGTTTAGTTGACCTTATAATAAAAAAAAGCGCGCTAAATTGAATTGAAAGGTGCAAAAACATGATTACAAATCAACAATTAGTAATAAACAATTTGGAAGAAAAATTAAAAGTATTTACTCATACAGTTAGTGGAAAACTTACAAAGGAAGAAGATTTCATCATAGCAAATACAGAAATTCCTACTGATACATTCAATGTTGTATTGCCGAAATCTCCAAATATCAAAAATGCAGTTAAGATTAGACATGGAATCGATAATTTTTCATATAAAAAATATCCCTTTAGTATTTGGATTGATGCTCAGTATTTAACTGAGGATTGGACAAAACTTATGCAAGAATATGACCTAAAAGAAGCGGAACGTAATGTAATGATGAAACTTGACAATACTCTTAATGTTGATCAAAGAATTTCCCATCAACTTATGATTACTAATGTGAAAAATAATGAAGAACTTTTAAAATATATAGACGTATTCATGAGCTTATTTGAGGGTACACCAGAAAAAGATGCATTAGAAAGTTATTTTAATAAGTTTTCACAAGTAAAATTAGGTTCAGAAGTTCAAATGTTTATTGGATGCATAGATGACATGCCTGTAACTACTGGTTTATTAATAGAAAGCAAAGATAGTTATGGTATTTATGATGTGATGACAAAAGAAACATTTAGAGGTAAAGGAATTGGCAGTGAAATGTTTCAATTTCTTCTAAATCAAACAACAGATAAACAAAAACCAGTTGTATTACAGGCTTCAGATGATGGGAAAAATATCTATAAGCGATTTGGATTTATAGATGTCGGAGAAATGGTTGTATTTGAATAAAAGGTTTTCTTATTAAGTTATAGGGTGGAATTGTTGAGCAATATAGATAGGAAATGATCCAACTTTTTATAAAAGAATAAACCAATTGAAAATATTAAGGGCGTGTTTTGAACAAACTTTTTTCAAAACACGCTTTTTTCTTTTTGTTTGTTTATCAAGGTTATTTGCTTAACTTGAACAAACTTTATTCTAAAACAACATGAATTATTAATTAATATCACTTTGAAGAAGCATATCTTTACATAACAAAAAAGAAGCATAAACCTGCACATCATGCAAAGTTATGCTTCCTGTTATACAAAATAAAAAAACCACCAAATATGTATTGGTGGAGACGGTGGGAGTCGAACCCACGTCCAAAAATATCGGCACTTAAGCTTCTACGAGTGTAGTCGATATATTAGCATTTCGCGAACTCTTCGGCCTATCGACAGGCTTCCAAGTTGCTAGTCTGGTTGTTCTCTTCCTTTGTCCTCAGACGGCGAACTCCGGCGTAGTCCACTTAGTTTGAGTCCCTTACCCTACCACATGGACGATGGAGGGAGGAACCTTTAGTGCAATTAAGCAGCTAAAGAAAGATTGTTTTGTTTGCCAATTATAGGCTTTGACGTTTTAACGAGGCCGATCCCCTCGACTCGCAACCTAAGCTCGAACTATCCCTGTCGAATCCGTAACGTCCCCATGATAAAAATGGAGCATACGAAGAAAATATCGTGATAGCTACTAAGAGCTGTTTTTCAATGTGCAACAACCTTACATAAGTTATTATATCATACGCGCGCCGTTTTACAAATATAAATATCTGTATTACATCTTTTGGCGATCACGGAACACGCGTGCAATTTCACGTTTTGCTTCTTTCTCTTTTAAATCGTGACGTTTATCGTATTGTTTCTTACCTTTTGCTAAACCAAGTGCCATTTTTGCAAATCCATTTTTCAAATAGATTCTAAGTGGAACTAATGCGTAACCTGTTTCTTTTGCAGCGCCCGCTAGCTTATCAATTTCTTTTTTATGAAGAAGTAATTTTCTCGTACGAAGTGGATCATGGTTGAAACGATTCCCTTGTTCGTATGTATTAATGTGCATATTATGAACCCATACTTCACCATTATGTACACGTGCAAACGCATCTTTCAAGTTCACGCGACCAGCGCGAATCGACTTAATTTCCGTTCCTTGAAGGACAAGCCCTGCTTCGTATGTTTCTTCGATGAAATAATCATGAAACGCTTTTTTATTTTGTGCAATAACCTTACCTGTACCTTTTGGCATATAACGTCCCTCCTCTATTTTTACTATTGTAACAAATGTTAATAAAAAGCGAAAGTGGCTCGCTCTCAAGCCACGAAGAAAAAAGAAAACGGCCCCGCTTTTCATCAAAGCGAAGCCACTCTTTTCTTACTTACGCTTTTTCTTTTTCTTCTTGAATCCTGGTACGTTTTCGAAGAATGCTTTTTTCTTCTTACCGTTACCATCTTTTTTTCCTGGCTGGCTAGCAGAAGCGGATGCGGATGCAGATCCTCTTCCTTTTCCTTTACCACCACGGTCAAATTTTCTACCTGTGCCACGGTCACCGCCGCGCTCATTACTGCGCTCGCTACGTCCACCGCGTTTCTTTCTGCCTGTTCTTGGCTGCTCGATAACGACTGGACGATCTTTGAACTTACGGCGAGGTGTGCCTTTCATGCCAACGATTTCAAAGTCGATTGCACGCTCGTCTTTGTTTACGTTAATAACGCGAATTGTAATTTCGTCACCGATGCGGAATACGTTTCCTGTACGTTCTCCAATCATAGCGAAATGTTGCTCGTCATAACGGTAGTAATCATCCGTTAAATAACTAACGTGTACAAGACCTTCAATTGTATTTGGAAGCTCTACGAATAAACCGAAGTTTGTTACAGAGCTAATCATACCGTCATACTCTTCACCGATCTTATCAACCATATACTCTGCTTTTTTCATCTCATCTGTTTCACGCTCTGCTTCAACAGCACGACGTTCCATATTAGAAGAATGCTCTGCAATCTCAGGTAATTTTTCACGCCATTTTGCTTGCGTTTCGTTGTCGACTTTACCGTTAATAATGTATTCACGAATTAATCTATGAACGATTGTATCCGGGTAACGACGAATTGGTGATGTGAAATGCGTGTAGAACTCAGTTGATAAACCGAAATGTCCTAAGCTATCCGCATCGTAACGCGCTTGCTTCATAGAACGAAGCATTACTGTTGAAATAACTACTTCTTCTGGCTGCCCTTGAACCATTTCAAGAATTTGTTGCAGCGCACGAGGATGTACTTCATTCGCACGTCCTTTTACCGCATATCCGAAGTTCGTTACAAACTCGAAGAAACGCTCTAACTTATCTTCTTTCGGATCTTCATGGACACGGTACATGAATGGTACGTTCATCCAGTGGAAGTGCTCTGCTACTGTTTCATTCGCAACAAGCATAAATTCTTCAATTAACTTCTCTGATACAGAACGATCGCGCATGACAACGTCTGTCGGTTTTCCTTCTTCATCCACTAATACTTTCGCTTCTTTAAAGTCAAAGTCAATTGCACCACGGCGCATACGTTTTTCACGTAAAATTTGTGCCAATTGCCCCATCTCTTTAAACATCGGTACGAGCGGCTCATAACGCTTAATTAACTCTTCGTCCTCATCTTCTAAAATGCTTCTTACGTCAGCATAAGTCATACGCTCTGTCGTTTTAATCACACTTTGGAAAATCTCGTGTTTAACAACATCACCTAAGTTGTTGATTTCCATTTCACAAGATAATGTCAGACGGTCTACTTTCGGATTTAATGAACAAATACCGTTAGATAGACGGTGTGGAATCATCGGAATTACACGGTCAACAAGATACACACTCGTCGCTCTTTCCGCTGCTTCTACATCAATTGGAGAACCTTCTTGAACGTAATGACTTACATCCGCAATGTGAACGCCTAGCTTGTAGTTACCGTTCTCAAGTTTCGTTACTGTAACAGCATCATCTAAATCTTTTGCGTCTGCACCGTCAATCGTTACGATCATTTGGTCACGTAGATCACGGCGATCTTTTAAATCTTCTTCTGAAATCGTTTCTGGTACACTGTTGGCATGTTCCATCACTTCTTCAGGGAACGCTAAAGGCAAGTGATGTTTATGGATGACAGATAAAATATCTACTCCTGGATCATTTTTATGACCTAGAATTTGAATAACTTCACCTTCCGCACTTAAACGATTCTCTGGATAGCTCGTAATTTTTACAACTACTTTATGGCCTTCTACAGCACCCATTGATGCGCTTTTCAATACGAAAATGTCACTTGTCCAGCGTTTATTGTCAGGTATAACAAATCCAAAGTTTTTCGATTCTGTATATGTACCAACTAGTTCTTTCGTTCCACGTTCTAAAATGCGTACAATAGACCCTTCTTGACGTGAACCACTCGATTGGGAACTAAGGCGTGCTAATACTGTATCGCCATGAAGTGCACCGTTTAACTCTGTAGGCGGGATGAAAAGATCATCATCTCCAGTTTTCTTCTCGTCTGGTACAACGAATGCAAAACCACGTGCATGTCCAATTAACTTACCGCGTATTAAATTCATCTTTTCAGGAAGACCGTAACGGTTGCTACGAGTACGAATAACAAGTCCCTTCTCTTCCATCGTTACAAGTGCCTTTACGAAATCTTTAAAGCCCTCAGAACCTTCAATTCCAAATGCCTCTTCTAACTCTTGTATCGTTAGCGGTTTATACGCTTCTTCTCTCATAAATAATAACAACTTATCAATATGTTCTTGTATGATTTCTTCCAAGCAAAAATACCTCCTTTAAAACCTTATATTATTTAGTGTATCCGAAAGATAGGGGATGTATAAAGCGAAACTTCAATACTCCCCTTATGATTTTTACAGTTTTCACAAAAAATTCCTTATGAAAAAAAGAGGCAACTAGATCTTACCAATCTATTGTACGTAAAACTTTATATTCCTAAACTCGTACAAACCGTATATATTAAGGTGTTTCTTATTATATCTAAAAAAACTAATGGCAACGTTTTTCCGGTTATTCGTTACCAATCTGTTACCGCAATAAATACTAATCAAAATAAAAAAATAAAAGAGCACAGCGCGTTAATAAAGTGTCTCACCACTTGGTTAACCGTCCGCCTAACCACACTAGGCAAACACTTGCTGTAACTCTTTATGTACTTTATTTTACCGTACGTAAGGGTTCTTCCGCAACAGTTTGCTTACATTTTGTGGCATACTGTTGCTTTTTTATTTTCAAAGGAGACGAGCCCTTATGAAAAAGAAACAAGCAATTACCATTCTTGCTAGTATAGAAACATATGAAAACTTAATATCTTTTCAAAATCTCAAGGAGTTAAATGACACTGTACGCACATATAAAGAACAATTTGCTGATCGATTAAATAAAAATCAATTGGCTGTACTCAATCACTTACACACCCATTCTTGTAAATATTTTGGCGTTTCTTTTAAATCCAAAAAAAAGATTGCTGAAGTACTTCATATTAGCCGTAGAACGGTCATTCGTGCATGCCAACACTTAGAATTACTTGGTATCATCAAACAGCTAGAAATGAAACGTAAAAGTGATATGAGACAAACAAGTAACATTATTGTAATCCAGCCACTCATCACAAAAGAAGAGTTTGTCACAGAAGCCCCTACTAAAACTGTGGAAATTTGTCACACCAAGAAAACAACTACAAAAACCTTAAAACAAAAGATAAAAGATATAAATAAACGTAAAGAGGAAGTTTCGCAATCTTTTCAACATGATTTAGACTTCATCGATTATCGTGTGCCACAATCTATGCGTATGGAATTACAAACTGCTTTTTCACCCAATGTGATTAATGAGTCTTTCAAAAATGCCAGAAACATTGCAAAGAAGGCTGCAAAACAATTTAATTTATTAGCAGATACAGATGTATTTCACAACCTTCTTGCAAATGCTTCTTCTGTTTTGTACTTTAAAACACATAAGTACGAGCATAATGGAAAATCGATGAAAAATCCTATTGGATACTTTACTCGAACGTTCAAAAGAATCGTCTATAACTACATTGATAGCTTTAGAGAGATACATAACCTTGCAAGTCGTAAGGCAAATAAATATAATGGACTAGCTTTTTTCAAAGAATTTATTGATGGTTAACTTGTTATGTCTTAACAACCATTTGATTCATGAAATCGTGAATGGATTTAGCTTGAAATATGCGAAAATTTGAAGAGGAGATGTCATACTGGCTATCGGTAATTACCAGAAGAGAAGGGAAGTATTTCGATTTCTTGGGTTGCCATAGTTCTTGCTGCCATTCCAAACTATGAAAGTAAAATTCATATCGGTTTAATTTCTCTTGCATTACTTTCTTACTGTATACCGAATTCTGCACTTCTATGAAAAATGGAGATTGTCGCCAAATTGTAAATATGTCTGGCTCCATATATGCTTTACCATACTTGGGCTCGACTTTAAACAATTTAGGCTTTTCGTACTGAAGAAGTTGCTTATATACATTCACAATAGCAAGGAAGTGCGGAATCTTTTGACTTGTTTTTCGAATCGGACTCGGTTGTGGAAAGTAGATATATGGTTTCTGTAACAAATTTACGTCCACGCTCCCATCTCGCCTTAATCGTTTCATAACCGTATTGCAACTGGTCACAGCTTTCTTAAGTCCTTGGAAATGCAAATCGATAATATCATCTCGTGATAGGCATCTAAAGCGACATAAGTCTTTTATAATCGCTTTATCTCTACTCTTCATGTTCCAACACTCCAAACAAAGGAAGTTCTTGTTGTGGCGAATTCTGAAACGTTATATCTTCTTTGAGTAAACGGTAAGGTTCAACTATTTTCTTTGCTTTATTAAGTTCTAAATAAGGAGCTTGCACTTTCTTTAATCCATTTAACTTTAAAATCATTTGGCCAGATTGCTCTAAGTGTTCTGATCCAGGTGTGCCCATTATATTACTATTAATTGTGTTATCGCATTTAAAGCCCATTCTAACCGTCATATTTAGCTTTAACTTACCATCTAACACCTTTGCATCTGGTCTTTGCATGGATAGCATAAGAAATACACCTAGCGCTCGACCAACTGCCGATATTTTTTCTATTGTCGTCATACATTCTTTTTCATCTTGTAGCATCGCTACTTCATCGATAGCTAACAGAATATAGGGTTTCTGTTTATCAGGATTTAATTTGTTGTACTCATCAATGTGATCCACTTCATATTCTTCCATGAGCTTTCTGCGTTCCCTGATTTCATTCCAAACCTTATGAAGCATGACTTTCATTTCGATTTCTTCCATGCACACTTCTTTCACATGTTTTACTCTACGCAAGAAATGAAATTCAGAGTTTTTCAAGTCGCCTAGGTACAAATATAATTTATCAGGAGGCATGTATTGAATGAGTGTAGAAAGTACAACACGTACCATACTACTTTTTCCGCTACCTGTTTCTCCTGCAATTAGTAAATGGGGTGTATTGGGGTTTACCATATCATAAACAAGCATGTTTCCAAACTGGTCACGCCCTACTATAACAGGAAGACGGCATTCTTTTATGAATGGTTGCCATTGCTTATAACTGTAGTTGTATTGTTTCAAACCACCATCAGAATGAAATACATTGAGCACAAACTTTTTAATATCTCCCTCAATTGCTACATTCCGTCCAAATATTTGTTGAAAGCAAAACCATTTCTTTTCAATCGTCTTTGGATCTAATCCGTTGGGGATAGTAAATACATATTTCACGCTTTCGTTTGAAGAAGAAACAGCATGAACCTTTGGATAAATCGGGATTTTCCCTCCACGTGTTTGATGTTCCGTATATAAACCTGCCTTTTGGAACACCTCAATAATCTGGTGTTTTAAAGACCTCTTATTAAGCCATTCTTTTATGATTCCCATGACAAGCCTCCTAGAACATAATTACAATTCGAACAAATACATAGGTAATGAATCCCACTCCACCAATTTTCACGCCATAATGAATCCCATTGGATAATAATTTAGCCGCTGATACATAATCATTTCGTACAAGATATCTTTCTAACATGACTGCCCCAATTAAAGCCGTTCCCATTATCCCTAATGCCAGATACGTATTTAAAATAGAATCCGACATATGAACAAATGCTAACGGACTTAATGAATGATATCTTTGTATTTTCTGCTCTTTCATTTTGTATGATCCATCCATAAAATCCCGAAAAGGAATAACTTGCTTTCTTGTAAACATAGAATCTACTCCCCGTCATTTATTTCTTATCGTATTCCGCACAAGACTCTGAACAATACTTCTTTCCATTCCATCTCCAAAACAACCAATCGGATAGCAGACATTTACAATACTCACAAGTTTCTTCTGATAATGCCATCTTGATGTTCATTTCTTTCGCCCCTCTATAAACAGAATATAAAACCCAGATAAAATAACGCTTCACACACTCATTACCGTGGTAGAGTTACCTTGATAGGAACCATGGTAGTTACTGTGGTAGAAATCTAAATCTTACCTTGATAACTACCTCGGTAAAATTACCTATTCCTACCTTGATAGCTACTTTGATAACTGAATTTCTTCTTGCCGTGGTAACTACCTTGATACATCATATTGTGGAGAGCTTGGACAATATTCACCATTTTTGGGGTTTTATTTTTAGTGAAAATTGGACATGACTGTATATAATAAATTAATTAATGAGGTGAAAACATGTGGGGTCTTGGTAAAAAACGTACAAAACTAGGAAAATTCTTGGACAAACATGAAATCGAACAAGAATGGCTTATACGAAAATCGGATTTAGGAAGAAATACAATTGGAGAACTAGCTAATAATCCTAATAGATATCCTACACAAAAAACCATGAAGAAAATATTAAAAGTACTTCGAGAATTTGATCCTAAAATAAGAGCTGATGATTTTTGGGATATGTAAACGCAAAAAAGTCCGCCTCCACGAAAGGAAACGGACTTTTAGGTTAACTATTTCAGTTAAGAATGGTTGAATATAAAATATAATATAACAAAAATTATTAGTCAATAGCTGTTTCTATTTTGAATAAATTGTATTTTTTCAAAAGCATATTAAGCACTTTAGAAGCATACATTAAATTGCTCCGGCTATGTTATACAACATGCCAATCTATACAGAAAAAGCATTCCAGACTTCACCACTTTGGGGTGCTTTTTCTCATATTTTAACATTTTACTATATAAAATAAATTAACACGTTCCTCTTTTATAATAAGCATCCTATGTAACCAGAGCACTCCTAAAGAATGCTCTGGTTTTTATTATTCATTTTAATAAAATTATTCTTTTGTATAGTAATACTTTAATCCTTTAGCATCCAACCACGCTGTTGCTTTATCTAGCTCGCTACCTTGACGATAATCCGACTCGAAATAAACAAGCCCCT
>NZ_JAKUFX010000053.1:0-35547 GCF_022663635.1 Bacillus cereus group sp. BfR-BA-01356
GGGTTTATTTGAGATGCTTATTTTTAAGAGTATGCTTTTATTTTAGGAATGTTTTGATCCGATGAGTCGAAAGCTCAGGTTGTGCTCACTCTTAAGTTGATGGGCATGGGGGCCAAACCCTATTAGTGCAAAATTACCGTTATGGTTACAAGGAAGTTTTACATTCGGAGGTATTATATTAATTAAATATCGTCTATTCGTTATTTTAATTGGGATAATTATTTACATTGCACTACTACTATTACTCAAAAAGACGAAGATAGGTCTTATGATCCGTGCAGGTGTAATGGATAAAGAAATGGTTCAAGCGCTTGGTATTAATGTAAAAGCGATATTTTCTTTCGTCTTTTTATTAGGGGCAGGGATGGCAGCTTTGGGAGGGTTCTTATTAGCACCGTATTCGGGCGTTATTTTCGCCGAGATGGGCATGCAGTATGCAATTTTAGCTTTTATAGTAGTAATTATCGGTGGATTAGGAAGCGTTCAAGGTTCAGCTATTGCTTCTTTAATTGTCGGATTAGCTGGTGCTTTTACAGCGTATTTTATACCAGATTTATCACTTGCAATTAATATGTTAATGTTACTATTTTTCTTAATAGTGAAGCCAACTGGACTTGTTGGTGAAAAGGGGTGAAATGGTGAACAACACATCGGACCGAATTAAAGTATACTTCGGAGTATGTATGCTCATTTGTTTAAGTGTATTTCCGTTCGTAAATGATTCACGGAGCCTGTTAATTTTGTTCACTCAAATCTTCATCTTTGCTATTTTTGCAATGAGTTTTGATGTATTGCTTGGGTATACAGGAATTGTATCGTTCGGTCATTGTATGTTCTTTGGGATAGGAGCATATGGGGTAGCGCTTTTATTTGATCGACAAGGCGTATCAATAACGAACTTTTTAATTGGAATAGTAGCTGCAATTATCGTTTCAGCAATCGTTAGTTATATAATTGGTTTGCTTTCTTTACGATTGAAAAGTCATTTTTATGCAATGTTAACACTTGCTATTTCACAGTTATTTTTCGTACTTGCTGAAAAATGGCGTGGGCTTACTCACGGAGGAGATGGTTTTACATTTGGGGTACCAGACGTATTCCGTGATCGTTTTACGTTTTATTATGTAACACTTATATGTTTACTTATCATTTTTGTTCTGTTACGTCTTTTCACCAAATCTTCTATTGGAAAAGTATTAAAGGCAATTTCCCAAAATGAGCAACGTGTTGAAGCACTAGGATATAAAGTGCTTCATTATAAAATTATTGCTAGCATTGTTGCAGGAGTAGTAGCTGCGATTAGCGGTGGTTTATTTGTTATCACATTGCGTTTTGTTAATACGACTGTATTTTCAATTGAAATGACATTAAATGCATTATTGATGACGATGATTGGTGGGGTTGGAACGTTAATTGGAGCAATTGCAGGAGCTGGAATTATTGAATCTCTAAAATATTATTTATCAGAACTAGCTACAGAGTATCCGATCTTTGAACGATGGACGATTATTCTTGGTTTATTGTACATTATCGTATTGCTAGTTTTCCCGAAAGGATTAGTTGGCACGGTTAAGGGACTGAAGAATATGAAACGGAATAAGAAGGAGAAAAGTGCAGAAGTGGAGCAAAATGTGTGAAAAATCAATTGTATAGAATATGAAAATCCCTCTTTTAGATTCATAAAGGAGGGATTTTTTATTAACCAAATAGTTCATCAGGGATTTGTTTGAAAGAGTTTTGATTTGTAAAAAAATGAACAGCTAATTTCTCAACTGGAACATCTTCAATTGGTACCAATTTATCATTTTTAATCGGCAAAAAGGCTATCCCTTTTCCGTCCTGAATAAACTCTTCCATAAGCGAATAGGAATCTAATTGTTGAAGTTGACGCTGAGATAAATTATTTTCTTTTAGAAATTGTATCGTCTTATTTCTAAAAGGGCACTTTTTGTCATTACTAACGAAGAAGAGTTCCTTTGAATAGTCAATGATACATTTTTCTTGATCTTTTAGTAAGCCTATAGAAATTGAAGTAGTAAATACTTTTTTAAAACCTGCACCAGAATCATCCTCATAAGTGATGACCATATCAACTTTTTGTTGCTGCAGTAATTTTGGCAAATGACTACTATTTTCTACATATATTTGATAATTCATGAAATTTTCTTTAATACGCTTACTTAAATAATTAGTCAAAATCGATTGTGACGTCGCGATTATATAAGAAGACCCACTTGTTTTAATTTTATCTTTCGCTTCTTCTAATAGAGTTAATATTTGATTCGTGTAATCTAATAAAATGTCACCAGAAGGTAATAAGGAAACGCCTTTGTTATCTCTATGTAGTAAGGGCGTTTCTAATTCTTGTTCTAATTTTTTGATTCTTTCAGTTACGTTCGGTTGAACATAACCTAACTCTTTAGCAGCTTTACTAATAGAACCCTCACTGGCTACAGTTTTGAATATAATAAGATCATTTATTTCCATATATCTCAGCCCCTTATGCACTATCATTATAAATGATACCAAACATAATTTATACCTATTTTACGTTAGCTACTTATCGATTTATCATAATGTATATAAGATTGAAAGCGAGTGATAAACATGATTGGAATGCAATATAAGGTCATTTTGCCAAAGGATTATGACATGGAAATTATTAAGAAAAGGGTAAAGGATAATGGTTATAAAACTGATGGTTTCCAAGCACTAAATTTTAAAGCTTATTTAATTACGGAAACGGAGAAAGACGGGAATTTTTATAACTGCTATGCACCTTTATATATTTGGGATGGTCATGAAGGGATGAATAAATTTATATTTGAAGGGTACTACGATAATATTTTACAATCTTTTGGATGGCAACAAATACATATAGGTGTTCCATTAGTTGTTAATCTAAGTGATGATTTTAAGAAATGTAAGTATGTTGTTGAATACGTGGGGAGTATTTCTCAAAAGAATTCATTGATTGAAACTCAATTTAACTTTTTTAATAAGAATGTCCAGAATACAGAAAATTGTAAAGGGAATGTAATAGTGTATAACCCAGATAAGTGGGGATATAGTCAGTTTGGATTTTATGAAGTAAAGCCTGAAATTGAAGAGATAGAGGATATTACATTATATGAGGTTTTACACATTTCACAGTAGATGCGGAATTGAAATAGAAATAAATTATTTATAAAAAATCCATTTTGATTCAAGTAATAATGTTCAAAATGGACTTTTCTTAATTATCTTATGTATATTCAAAACAAATTACTGCTTTTCTTAATTCTTTATTAAAGAATAAGTAAATACGATCGGCACCATAAGCTTGAAAATAATATCCTGTAACAAATCCAACATATGTAAAGGGATGTCCATATTCATCTTTTGGTACATATAGAAGATTCGTAAAGTCAAAAATTTCGTCTTCGTTATCGCAGTCTTCTAATAATTCTTCACCTTCTTCTGTCATAAAACGAATATCATCTAGGATACCATTTACCACAGGATAATTTAATCCCCAGCCATTTGTTTGTTTTTCAGCAAACTCTTGTTCTAATACTTCTACAGATGTTATTTCTTTTCCTAAGCTAGAATAAGGATAAATTTTTTGATTACGTTGAAAATACTCTTTACGGATTTGATAATCTCTTTTATTACGCTCATAGGCTTGTTCTATTATGTCAGAATTATTTTGTTCGATTTCGAAATAATTCCAATCCGCTTCAAATTTATATTTTCCATTAATGACATCGAATCCTAATGTATCTGCTTTCGTAAAATTTGTGTGAAATGGTTTGGTGAAATCACCCACACAACCATCATGGATTTCTTTTGCTGACACAATATGTACCCATTCGTCTAATTCCGGTTCAATACATTGTAAGTTTATAGAACAAATGGGTAAAAAGTGCTTTTTATGTTGTTCCAAATCATCATAAAATATGTCTTCATATTCAGGGAATGGTTGTATAAATTGTTTAGAAATATGCATGTTCTGCCCACCTTTATATTAGTGATTTGTTTAATTTTATCATTTTATTTTAATTTTTTCTTATTCAAAAATTTATGATACACATAGTTATGGGAATAAAGAGTTCGTAAGTAAGGTGGATGTCTTATTGTTAAAATTTTATCATATGTCGAACAGTTGAGAGATGAAGCAAAGTAAGACTTCATACTTATACATAGCTTTATTACATTCGACACATAACGACAATATGCTGTTCATTTATCTGTTAGTATAATATATAGTTTTTGGGAATTTTTATCATTTTTACATTGGGGGAAGGGAATTTATGTTTAAAAAAATCGCGACAGTCACTTTAGCAGGGACGTTAGCTTTCAGTTTATCGGCATGTGATGAGAAGAAAGAAGTAGCTAAAACTGTATCAAATAATACGAAGGAAGAGCAAAGTAGTGCCAAAAAAGAAAATACGAAGAATGAAGATACAAGAGAATATAATGTTGAAAAAACTACTCAAATTAGAAATCAAAAATTAACAGTCCATAAAGTACAAATAGCACAAGTGGCAGAATATGATAAGCTGGAAAAAGGTAATGAGTTTGTTATTGTTCATGTTACAGTAGAGAATATTGGTAATCAAAAAGTTAGAATTAATCCATTAGATTTTTACCTTGAAAGAGGAGATGGAAGTATCGTGGACCATACATTTTCAACTAGTAATAAAAACGTTTTTAAAATTAAAGATGTAGATCCAAACGGTAAGATAACAGGAGCCATAACGTTTGAAGCGAAAAAAGGTGATTCTAATCTTGAATTAATTTATAGACCTGATGTTATGTCTAAAGAGGAAGTAAAGGTAGAACTTAAATGATATATCCTGTAAAAGCCCAATTGGTGTAAACAAGGTTTTTTATGCAAACTTATACAGGTTTTACATGAAGACGGTATGCTCAAATGAATTTACGTTACGATAAAAGAAAATAATAGATTAGATGGTGTGAATTTCAAACATACTGTTTTGAAAACAAAAAATAAATGCATGATAAGGATTGGCGTTGGAGCTTAATCCTTTTTTTATGAAGATGTAGAGAATGGCAAGTAGACCTAATACTACACGAGTGATGCCTTTAGTTAAGTAAAAGTAAGTTGAGTTATATAAAAAATGTGATTTTCTCTTGCATTACTATCACTTGAGTGGTAAAGTGATAGTAAGATGAACGCTAGGAAGTGATGAAACATGCGTGATAATACGATAGGATCATTAATATGGTTACGTTTAATACGATTTACGAACCAAAGTAATCAAATGTCAAATGAGTTTTTAAAACGTTTTGATTTAACGACAGCTCAATTTGATGTGCTTTTGCAAATACGTACGTATCAACCACTCACACAAATGGAGTTAGCTGAAAAGGTAACTGTTACACAAGGTGGCATTTCTCGAATGTTAACTCGTCTTGAAAAAGAAGGATATATTGTACGAAAACAAGATTGGAAAACGAAAACAATTAGTCTTACAGAGCAAGGAGAAGCTGCTTTAGAGAGAGCATTGCCAGAGCAACTTGCATTTCAATCTTCGTTTTTTGATGATGTATTAAATGAAGAAGAGCAGAAAATATTATACGAGCTGATGACGAAAGTTCATAAGCATAGCGAAAAAAAAGAATTACCGCAAGAGTAATTTTTTTTACCTTATCAATTGACTAATCAAGTGATGAGGTAGGTAATACGGAGATATACTTGACTTACCAACGTTTTTAGAAGAAAAACTAATACTACATTATTAAAGGGGAGAGTAACTATGGAAAAATACCGTATAGATACAAGAAAAGGAATTGAGTTTGGGTTATATTCAATTGGCGATCATGTTTTAAATCC
The DNA here is from genome assembly GCF_022663635.1 of Bacillus cereus group sp. BfR-BA-01356. Taxonomy (NCBI): domain Bacteria; kingdom Bacillati; phylum Bacillota; class Bacilli; order Caryophanales; family Bacillaceae; genus Bacillus; species Bacillus cereus group sp. BfR-BA-01356. The sequence goes on from NZ_JAKUFX010000053.1 coordinate 5,840, forward strand.
ACATAATGGGGAGAAAATTACGCCAGAAAAAAGAATTCACGAACTAATTGAAACAGCTAAGTTAGCAGATGAGGCAGGGCTTGATGTGTTTGCTGTAGGCGAAAGTCATCAAACGCATTTTACAACGCAAGCTCATACAGTTATTTTAGGTGCGGTCGCGCAAGCTACGAAAAATATAAAAATTGCAAGTTCCGCAACGATATTAAGTACATCTGACCCAGTTCGAGTATATGAGGATTTCGCTACCATTGACTTGATTTCTAATGGTCGTGCTGAAATCGTAGCTGGTCGTGGATCTCGTATTGGAGGATATAGTTTACTTGGTTATGATGTGAATGATTATGAAGAGTTATTTGAAGAGAAGATGGATCTTTTATTAAAAATTAATAAAGAGGAACATGTAACATGGAATGGGCAGTTCAGAGCACCACTTGAGCATGCATCGGTGATTCCAAGAGCGAAAAATAATAACTTACCAATTTGGCGTGCAGTTGGAGGTCCACCAGCTAGTGCAATTAAAGCAGGACGTGCAGGTGTGCCAATGATGATAACAACACTTGGTGGTCCAGCAATTAACTTTAAAGTGTCAGTAGATGCTTACCGCGAGGCTGCTCAGCAAAGCGGATTTGATCCAGCTAGTTTACCAGTTGCGACAACGAGTTTATTTTATACGGCAAAAAATTCACAAGATGCACTTAGTGAATATTACCCTCACATTAATGCTGGTATGCTTACACTGCGCGGTGATGGGTATCCGAAACAGCAATTTACAAATGCAATAGATTACCGTGATGCTTTAATGGTTGGTAGCCCACAACAAATCATTGAGAAAATGCTTTACCAATATGAATTGTTTGGCCAACAACGCTTTATGGCACAAATTGATTTTGGCGGTGTACCATTTGATAAAATTGAGAAAAATATTGAATTCATTGCTACTGAAATTTTACCAGCCGTTAGAAAACATACAGCAAAATAAATAAAAAAACTGAGAGTTTAATCGACTCTCAGTTTTTTTATTTGTTCTGGAAAAATGACAAAAAAATGAACTTTTAGTCGAGGAAGAGGGAAGTTATTTTCTATTTTTGAATAACATTATTTCGAGTTTGAATTTTGAAAATACATTTTTCTCTTGACAAAAAATAAGCATTTATCGTGGGTGCTTTCGAGGACATTTTTCCGAGTGAAAGTCAAGCGTATGAAGAAAAAACGATTGTTTTATAGATATAAAAGTAAGAAGTATATTGAAAAAACACATTTTGCTAATGAGAAAAATCTGATTCAAAAAAATGACAAAAGACATATTTCAGACAAAATGATGTCAATAATACGTCAAAAATAACCTGAATTTACTATGCAGGTATATTATACAATTCGATTAACGAATAAAACACTACAGAAATAGTGAAAAGGTAAAAAATAGCATTACAATAGTTTGAAAAACTGAAACTTCATATTTTTCGACAATACATACAAAATGTTTTTGTCTTTTCGTATTTCTTAATAATTGAGTTTGATAAGATTGCTCAATTAACTTTTATTATAAAAACTATGAAGGAAGTGATTTTAGTATGGAAACGCTCGAATTGGCACGAATACAGTTCGCATCAACAACGATTTTCCATTACTTTTTTGTTCCGCTGTCAATTGGTTTAGCTTTTATTATTGCGATCATGCAAACGTTGTATGTGGTAAAAGGGCAAGAGGTATATAAGAAGATGGCAAAGTTTTGGACGCAATTATTCCTTATTAACTTTGCAGTAGGTGTAGTAACAGGTATTTTACAAGAATTTCAGTTTGGTATGAACTGGTCAACGTATTCACGTTTTGTAGGTGATGTATTTGGTCCCTCGCTTGCAATTGAAGGATTACTGGCATTTTTCATTGAGTCTACATTCCTAGGTTTATGGGTATTCGGTGAGGACAAATTACCGAAGCGAATTCACTTAATGTGTATTTGGCTCCTTTCAATTGGAACGATGTTATCAGCATTCTGGATTTTAACTGCAAGTGCATTTATGCAGTCACCTGTCGGGTATGAAATGGCAGCTGATGGTCGTGCGCAAATGAATGATTTCTTAGCCATTATTCAAAACCCACAACTATGGGTACAATTCCCGCATACAATTACAGCGGCAATTGCAACAGGTGCATTCTTTATTGCTGGTGTAAGTGCATGGAAAATTACAAAAGGACAAGAAACTGTAGTATTTAAAAAATCTTTCCGAATTTCTATCATTGTTGGAACAATTACAACGGCGCTTGTATTGTTCTTTGGTCATGCACAAGCGCAACAATTAATTAAGACACATCCAATGAAGATGGCGGCAGCTGAAGCGCTATGGAATACAAGTGAGGATCCAGCACCATTTACAGTATTTTCGAAAATTGATACAGAGAAGAAAGAAAATTCGTTTGAAATTCAAATCCCTTATATGCTAAGTCTATTATCGTATGATAAGTTTAGCGGTCAAGTTGAAGGGATGAATCAAATTCAAAAACAATATGAGGAAAAATATGGACCTGGAGATTATATTCCTCCAGTGCATACAATGTTTTGGAGTTTTAGAGCGATGGTAATGAGTGGAACATTCATGCTTCTTCTAGGAGCTTACGGATGGTTCTTATCAAGAAAAGATCGTTTAGCTGAAAAAACGTGGTATTTAAAATTAATGGTGTATGCAATTTCTCTTCCATTCATCGGTAATACAGTAGGGTGGATTATGACTGAAATGGGTCGTCAACCTTGGGTAGTATTTGGGGTAATGAAAACAGAAGATGCTGTATCACCAAATGTAACATTCGGTGAAGTATTATTCTCACTTATTTCATTCACATCAATGTATTTAATTATGGGTGGAATTTGTGTGTACTTATTTGTTCGTACCATTAAGGGCCACACGAATAAGAAAACGAAAAAGGATTATCAAAGCCATGATCCATTTGATAAGGAGGAAGAGTATGTTATCTCTTAATGAGTTGTGGTTTTTAGTTATTGCAATCTTGTTTGTTGGATTCTTCGTACTGGAAGGTTTCGATTTTGGTGTAGGAATGGTTTCGAGGTTTTTAGGAAAGAATGATTTTGAAAAACGAGTTTACTTAAATACAATAGGACCGTTCTGGCACGCGAATGAAGTATGGCTTGTTTGTGCTGGTGGAGCCATGTTTGCGGCATTTCCGCACTGGTATGCAACTTTATTTAGTGGTTTTTATATTCCATTTGTATTTATGCTTCTTGCTTTAATTTTAAGAGGTGTTTCCTTTAAATTTCGTGCAAAAATAGATAATCATAAATGGAAGAGTGCATGGGATTGGGGGATGTTTATTGGAAGTATGTTACCTCCTATCCTTTGGGGAGTTGCGATTGCAAACTTTATGGTAGGTGTACCTATTGATGAGAGTAAAAATGTTGTAGGTGGATTCTTGCAATTACTTCATCCATTTGCGTTACTTGGAGGAGTAATGTTTCTCCTACTATGTATTGTTCACGGATTACAATTTCTTACGATACGTACAACTGGTAAATTGAGAGAACGTGCACGAATTGCTGCAATAAAAATTGCACCATTTTCATTAATTACACTTCTTGTTTTTGCTGGTGTGGGGTTATGGAAAACCGACATTTTCACTGCTCATGGAACAGAATGGATTATGGTACCAATCGGAGCTTTTGTAGCACTATTAGTGTCCACTTTATTAAATAAAAGAAGAAGAGATGGTTGGGCTTTCTTTATGACGAGTTTAACAATCATTTTACTAAGTGCGAGTGTATTTATCGGTATGTTCCCACGTGTTATGATTAGCTCTTTAGGAGCAATGAATGATTTGACAATTTACAACGCAGCATCAGGAGCTTATGCATTAAAACTTATGACTTACTTTGCGATTGCTATTTTGCCTTTCGTTATCGGAAGTCAAATATGGAGTTATTATGTATTTAGACAACCTGTTAAGTCAGACAACGATTTGGAGTACTAATGAAAAGAAAAAGAGGACTTCCGTCTTATCCCGGTAGCCGTATTTTATATGTAGCGTTAACGATTATTAGTATTTTAGAAGCTTTTAGTATTATTGCGCAAACAATCTTTTTAGCACGAGCTATTACGTTTTTATTTCATGGAGAGACAGTACAAACAATATTAAGTGAAGTTGTTTATTTTGGTATCGCGTTTGCAGCGCGTAACATAGTAGTTCGAACATCACAAATATTAGTGGAACGTTTTGCTGAAAAAACAGGGTCGTTACTAAGAAAACAATTGATAGAGGCATATTTCACATTAGGTCCAAGGTATGTTCAAACTGTTGGAACTGGTCATCTGGTTACCTTATCAATTGAGGGGATTGAGAAATTTAAAACATATATTGAATTAACGATTCCTAAAATGATTAGAAGTAGTATCGTTCCAGGTCTAATTGTACTATATGTTTTTACGCTAGATATTGAGTCTGGAATCATTTTAGTTGTAACGATTCCTATCGTGATCATATTTATGATTCTTCTCGGATTAGCAGCGCAAAAAATGGCAGATAGTTAGTATGAGATATATCGTGTACTTTCGAATCATTTTGTAGATACGTTAAAAGGTTTAGAAACATTAAAGTATTTAGGGAAAAGTGAACAGCACGAAGGAAAGATTGAAAAAGTAAGTAAAAGATATAGAAAAGCAACGATGCGTACTTTGCGAGTTGCTTTTCTTTCTTCTTTTGCATTAGATTTCTTTACGAGTTTATCAATTGCGTTTGTGGCAGTTGGATTAGGGATACGTTTAATAGATGGAACGATTATACTATTACCAGCCCTTACAATTTTGATTTTAGCTCCGGAATATTTTCTGCCGATTAAACAAGTGGGAGCAAATTATCATGCGACATTAGATGGACAAATTGCGATGGAGCAAATAGAAGAGATTTTGCAACAACAAAAAGGAATACAAAAGAAAGATTTAAATGAAGATATAGTATGGAATGCCTCTAGTAGGTTGAAATTACAAGATATCAAAGTTAATAATACTGAATCTGAAAAGGCTATATTAGAAGGAATTAATTTTACTTGGGAAGGTAACGGTGCTATTGGTGTTATTGGTGAAAGTGGTGCAGGGAAATCGACGTTAATCGACGTATTAGCAGGTTTTTTATCTCCTTCGAGTGGAAAGATGTTAGTAAATGGTCTAGAAGTTGATGGATCTACTCGTGAAGATTGGCAAAAAAATATTGCTTATATTCCGCAGCAACCTTATATTTTTCCGCTTTCATTAAAGGATAACATTCGTTTTTATGAAACAAATGCAACAGATGAAGAAGTTGAAAGAGTTATTAATGAAGTCGGCCTTCGTTCACTCGTTACATCTCTTCCAAATGGGATACACGAAAGAATTGGAGAAGGTGGACGTATGCTAAGTGGCGGACAAGAACAGCGTGTTGCTATGGCGCGTGCGCTTTTAAGTAAAAAACCAATCATTTTATTAGATGAGCCTACGGCACATCTTGATATTGAAACCGAATTTGAAATAAAGCAAGCGATGTTACGTTTATTTAATGGAAAGTTAGTATTTTTAGCAACTCACCGTCTACATTGGATGAAACAAATGGACCATATCCTTATTTTAAATAAAGGGGAAATGAAAGAAAGTGGGACGTATGAAGAACTTTTAGAGAATGAGACATTACATTTTCATAGGGAAGAGAGGGGAGAGAAATGAGTAACTGGGTTAAACCTTATATAAAACAAAATAAAGGTAGAATGACTTTAACTATTTTCCTTGGTCTTCTTGGAGTTAGTTCAGGAGCGATGTTACTTTTTATTTCAGGTTATTTGATCTCAAAATCTGCCCTTAGACCAGAAAATGTAATGGCTGTATATGTTCCTATTGTTGCAACAAGAGCGTTTAGTATAGGGCAAGCTGTATTTCATTATATAGAGCGCCTAGTCGGGCATGATGTCGTACTACGTATATTAGAAAAAATGAGAACGAGGCTATATAGAATAGTAGAACCACAGGCGTTATTTTTCCGTTCTCGATTTCAAACGGGTGATATGTTAGGAGTGTTATCCGAAGATATAGAGCATTTGCAAAACCTATATTTACGTACAATATTTCCTAGCATATTAGCGTTAGTTGTTTATAGTATCTTCGTACTTGTTATCGGTGCATTTGATTTTGTTTTTGCACTTATTGTAGGTTGTATGTTAGCTATTATCGTTTTTCTTCTTCCGTTTGTATCATTACTTTTGATGAAGAAACATCATGTTACTTTAAAGCAAGGAAGAAACCGTTTGTATCAACAACTGACAGATGCTGTTTTTGGATTATCTGATTGGCAGGCAAGTGGTCGTAAAGATGAATTTATTAATGAGTATGTAAAACAAAATGATCAGTTGTTAAAAATCGAAAAGAGAGTGAAACGCTGGTATCATATTCGGGACAGTATCATTCAATTAGTAGTAGGTATTGTAGTTATTTCGATGATCATATGGACTGGGAATGAAGCGGCAAGTGAACAAATTGCTCCTACAGTTATCGCAGCTTTCGTATTAATGACTTTATCTGTAACGAACGCGCTTATTCCTATTGTAGATGCCATCGATCGAATACCGTCGTATGTAGAATCTACCCATCGTCTTAATGGCGTAGAAAGTAATAGTGTTTTACATGATGAAGCGGATTTGCATGGAGAGAAAGATTATATTGAACCAAAACATGTAGATATTGAACTGAATCACGTATCGTATAGTTATCCAGATAGTAATGAGATTGTATTAAAAGATGTATCATTACAAATAAAAGCAGGGAAGAAAATTGCTATTTTAGGGAGAAGTGGGACAGGGAAATCTACTTTACTAAAATTGTTAACAGGGGCGTTAAGCCCAGTAAATGGCCAAGTTGTCTTGAATGGTGAAAGAGCTCATACGAATCTTTTATCTAAATATATTTCTGTATTAAATCAAAAGCCGCATTTGTTTGATACGACAATTGGAAATAATGTACGAATTGGCAAACCAGAGGCGACGGATGAAGAGATATGGAAAGCTTTAGAGAAAGCACAATTAGCTTCACATGTTACTTCTCTTCCGGACGGATTACAAACAAAAATGCATGAAATGGGAAAGCGGTTTTCTGGTGGGGAAAGACAAAGGGTTGCTTTTGCTAGAACTCTTATGCAAGAAACACCAATTATTGTACTTGATGAACCGACTATCGGTTTAGATCCAAAAACAGAATTGTCTTTAATCGAAACAATGTTTTCTGCAACGGAAGAAAAGACGGTTATTTGGATTACGCACCATCTTGTAGGAATAGAACATGTAGACGAAGTTATATTCCTTGATCGTGGCCAAATTGTCATGCAAGGTAGTCATAAACAACTTCTGAAAGAAAATGAAAAGTATCGTAAACTTTATGAGTTAGATAAAGGAATATAATTTGAATAAGCAATAATTGTAAAAATAGCTACGCCTAATGGTGGAGCTATTTTTTTGTTAGATTGCAGGTGTATATGATTGTTACGAATTAAAAATGAATTTCATATTATACATATAATGGAGGGGATGTGCATGAAGGAGCAATATAAAATCATTGTTTTAAGTGATGAATTATCAGGGGATAGGATTCGAAATACGTTAGACAAAAATAAATGTAAAACAATAGTTCATGTTGTAGACGTTTCAGATGTTGTTCGTATAGAAAGTTCTTTTCAATATATAGTCATTTGGAGAGGGGACGCAGAAAAACTTACAAATGAATTGATAAATAGGGGCGTGCAAAGTTCAAAAATTATTAATTTAACAAAATACATGTATGAATGGAAGGATAAATTAATTTCTATCTATCAAATAAATCCGGATCTTATGTCTTTATACATTTCTATGAAAAAAGCAAAGAGTGATCCGACGTATGAATTGTTTGCTACCGGTTTGTCTTATCCACATTGTGGCATAAGTACGGAGCTTCTCTCAAAAAAGTCAATAAAATTAACACTTCCATCGCAAGATCTATACTATGATTATTTAATAGCGTCACAACTTTTATCAAACAATCATTCATTTCAATATTGTTTAATAGGAATAGCCTATTTCTCGTTTTACTTTGATATGTCGTTATCATCTGAATCATATAGAATTCACAAAGTATATTATCCATTGTTTCAAGATGGTCATCATACTGTAGTTCACTCTCCTCTACCCACTGATGGATTCTCACATCTAAATACTCCGAAACCACTTCTTTCTATTTTTAATTTGCATTTTGAATATATTTTATTAGACGAACTAAAAGATGAATCATTGATACTGCCTTGGATAAATGCTGAATGGAATACTACTTCTCTTCATATTCCTTTTGAAGAACACGGGAAAATAAGAGCAGCTTCACATGCTAAATTGGCGTATCCTCATACTTTAGTTGAAAATAAAATGATTTTTAAGAAATATTTAGAATTACTGTTGAAAAATGATATAAAGCCATTAATTGTTGTGTTCCCTGTTACTTCACATTATTTCAATTGTAGTAGTAAGAAATTAAAAGAAGATTTTTATAAAGTTATAAATGATTTTCAAACTCAATATTCTTTTCAAATTATAGATCTATTTGATTCACCATTATTTTGTGATGAAGATTTTTATGATAGTGATCATATGAATAAAAAAGGTGCAAATAAAATGTCCGCGTTATTAAATATGTTTATTTAGGAACGAAAAGTATGATATTTTGTTTCATGTTTGCATAAAAGTATATAGGCTCCATACAGTTAAAGTAATGTGATTTTTGTGTCGCGTATATAAATAATATGCGAAGAGGTGAGAGAGTTAAAATGAGAACTCGTATTGAAAGAAATGAAGAGGTGGTAGAGCAACTTCCGTTGGTAAGTGTATTAATTCCTACGTACAATCGTCCTCTTTACTTTGAAAAGGCGTTATGTAGTGTGTTAGAACAAACGTACCCTAATATAGAAATTATAGTTGGAGATGACAGCACGAATGATGAAACAGAAAAAGTGTTACAAAAATACTTATGTGATCATTCAAATATTATTTATATAAAAAATAGATCAACTCTCGGACAATTTGAAAATGCGCTAATGTTATTTAATGAAGCGAACGGTGAATATATAAATTTTTTAATGGATGATGATGTATTTCATGTGAATAAAATTGAAAAAATGATGAAGTATTTTTTCAATGATTTAGATAATGAAATTAAGCTTGTAACATCTCATCGTCAAGTCATTGATGATAAAGGGAAAGAGCTACGACATATTTATTCGACTGTCCGTTTATTTGAAGAAGATACGATTATAGAGGGAACAGAATTAGGAAATAAGGTAATTGTGGATCAAAAAAATTATATTGGAGAACCGACAACAGTTTTATTTCGTAAAAATGATTTACAAGAACCATATGGAATTTTTGATAAGAGGCGGTATTTATGTAACGTAGATATAGCTTCATGGTTATCTTTATTAAGTAAAGGAAAAGCAGTATATATAGCAGAAACGCTTAGTTACTTTCGATTACATCCAGATCAACAGTTAAATGAATCTAATAAAATGATGGATGGGTTAGAAGATTTTTCACACAGTATTATAGCAGGCGAAAAATATGGTTTCTTATCCACTGAAAAAGAGTTAGACAAAGCAATAACTAATTTTCTAGATTATGCAAGAAGGATAGTTCCATCATCGATATTATATACATTAGACTATTACCAAAAAATTAGAGCGAAGAAAATAAACATAGAAAAGAAAAAACAACATATAAATAATAATTCTTCATTACCGAAAGTAAGTATACTTATTCCTGCATACAATAGACCTTATTACTTGGAATTAGCACTCAACAGCGCTTTGAATCAAACATATGAAAATATTGAAATTATTATTTCTGACGATAGTACAAATAATGAAGTCAATGCTATGATTCAACCGTACTTACGTGAATATGAGTGTATTACATATGTTAAAAATGAAACGCCGTTAGTTGCCGAAAACTTTAATAAGTGTGTAGAACTTGCGAATGGGGACTATATAAACTTTTTATTAGATGATGATTTATTTCATCATGAAAAGATCGAGAGAATGATGAAATACTTTTTGACGTTAGAAAATATTTCATTTGTGACGTCATATCGTGAACTGATTGATGAGAATGGAGAGATATTACCACCTTCAACATTAAATATGAAAATCGCGAAAGAAACTACACTTTTTGAAGGAAAAGAATTAGGAAATTATATGTTAAAAAACTTAAAAAATGTAGTTGGTGAGCCGACAACTGTTTTGTTTAATCGGGATTTGTTTGACGGGAAGTTTGGATATTTTAAAGGAAAGGCTTATTCTGCTATTAATGACATTGCAACTTGGCTAGATATGATGAGGAAAGGAAAAGTAGTTTATATGCAAGAACCTCTTAGTTATTTTAGACAACATAGTGGACAAAATCAAAAACAAATGCATTTTATTTTAATAACAATTGAAGAGTGGATTGAATTAATTATAGATGCATATAATAGTGGATTTTTAAGCTCCGAAAGTGAGTATAAAGAGAGTTTATCTTATTGTTTAGAAAATGCGGGATTTATAGTTAAGGATGCAGTAAGAAATGGCGAACTAGATCAAATTTATAATGAAAAGATAAAAAAAGGGTTAAACAAGTTAGTTGCTCATATGTTTGAGAAAGAATCTTGTTATTGTCAATATTGCAATCAACAATTTGAAAAATTTTCACCTTGGCCAGCGCATTATGATTTTCCGAAATATAAATTTGAGATGTGGAATAAAGATACAGGGATATGTCCAGTTTGCAATTCGATGGATCGTGAAAGATTGTATCGTGCGTACATTGAAACGGAAACGGACTTGTTAAATAGAAACTATACAATGCTTCATATTGCACCTGAAGCGAAGTTAAGAGATTGGTTTAACGAGTATAAAAATATTACGTATGTATGTGGTGACTTAGAACCAAAGGATCCATTAATGAAGGAAATTGATGTTACAAGGATTACATATGATAGTAATACTTTTGATGTAATATTATGTAGCCATGTGTTAGAACACGTTCCTGATGATGACAAAGCAATGCGAGAGTTATATAGAGTGTTAAAGCCAAATGGATGGGGAATTATTCAAGTACCGATCGTAATGAATGTAGATTTTATTATAGAGAATGAATTAATTGTAACACCACAATTGAGGAAATTAGCTTTTGGTCAAGAAGATCATGTGAGAATTTACAATCAATCGGGATTTATTCAACGATTAATGAATGCAGGATTTAAGGTAGAATTATATAACATAGCGGAAAAACAAGGAATGAAAAGTGCTAGGAAATTTGGATTATCTGAAACAGATATGCTCTATATTGTCCGAAAATGATAGGAAGGAATAGATAGATATGGAGAATATTCCTTTTTTACGTGCTTCAACTGTACCTGTAAGTGAGTATTTGGACGAATTGAAGGAAATTGATACATCTCACATATATACGAATTATGGACCTATAAATCAACGTTTTGAGGAAACAATTATGTCGTCATTTTTTCAAAACAGGGGAGCTGTTACAACAGTAGCAAACGCAACGTTAGGGTTAATGGCGGCTATTCAACTAAAGAAAAGAAGAAAGGGAAAGTATGCTCTCATGCCTAGTTTTACATTCCCTGCGACTGCCTTAGCCGCTATTTGGTGTGGACTGGAACCTTACTTTATTGATATTTCAATAGATGATTGGTATATGGATAAAACCGTACTTTTGGATAAAATAGAAGAATTAAAAGAAGAGGTTGCGATTGTTATCCCGTACGCCACTTTTGGATCATGGATGAACTTAGAAAAATATGAAGAATTAGAGAAGAAGGGGATTCCGGTTGTCGTAGATGCGGCGCCGGGATTTGGTTTAATGAATGGAGGGATGCATTACGGTCAAGATTTTAGTGGAATGATCGTATATAGCTTTCATGCAACAAAGCCTTTCGGAATTGGTGAAGGAGGGCTCATATATAGTAAAAACGAAGAAGATATACAACATATTAAAAGAATGGGGAATTTCGGATTTGATAAAAATCGTGAATGTACGATGATGGGGTTTAATTGTAAAATGTCTGAATACGCAGCCGCTATTGGGATTGCGACTATAAAAAAGTGGGATCAAAAATTAAAAGAACGCAGCCGTATTTCTGAATGGTATAAACAGTTGTTACAAAATACTGGGTTAATGAAAAAAGGGTGGAAAGTCCAAAAGACAGAAGCAGTTATTCACCAATTTATGCCTATCATTTGTCCAGAAGAAGTTCGCAACATACAAGTAATAGAAGAACTGAAAAAACAGAAAATAGAAGCTAGATTATACTTTTCACCATCTTGCCACCAACAAGTTCTTTTTAAAAACTATAAGTCTACAGATTTAACAAAGACGAATAAAATAGCAAAACGAATCGTAAGTTTACCTTTATGGGAAGGAATGACGAAAGAACTAGTAGAGCAAATTGTAATTTGTTTAGAGCAGAAGGTGGTGTCGGTAGATGAATAGTTTTTATAGTCAAGAAGAACTAAAGAAAGTTGGATTTTTATCTGTTGGGAAAAATGTATTGGTTAGTAAAAAAGCAAGTATATATAATCCGAGTGCTATATCAGTTGGCAATCATGTAAGAATTGATGATTTTTGCATTTTAAGTGGTAAAATCACAATTGGAAGTTATTCGCACATATCAGCGTATACAGCGTTATATGGAGGGGAAGTTGGGATTGAAATGCATGATTTTGCAAACATCTCAGCTAAAACAATCATATATGCAGTACTTGATGATTTCAGTGGAAATACATTAATGGGTCCAACCGTCCCGAATCAATATAGGAATGTGAAAGCAGAAAAAGTTATTTTAAAAAAACATGTGATTATTGGTGCTAATTCTATTATTTTTCCAAATGTAACGGTAGGAGAAGGTACGGCAGTCGGTGCGATGAGTATGGTAAAAGAGAGTTTAGATGATTGGTATATTTACGCTGGAGTTCCCGTAAGAAAAGTAAAACCTCGTCAAAAAAAGATGCTAGAGTTAGAAATTGATTTTTTAAAAAGCATTCATTCTTAACAAAAAAGAATGAATGCTTTTTATTTTTATCCCGCTATTTGCCGATAAAGATTCGACTGGTGGGGGCTAATTAAAGTTTCACTTTATGATAGAGCAGAGTGTATCTTAACTTATTATGTTTTAAATTTTGCTGACCAAGGCAATACTGAGCCATAGTGAATGTAAAGTTGGAGGGCGAGCGTATATGTTTGATGAGGATGGGATTGTTTTAATTATGGAACCAGCTGATGAAAGAAACTTGAGGAGATTTATTTTTTCAGTGCCAAAGTCAGTGTATGAAAAGAAGGGGCTTACATTACACTATGGAACAGCTATAGGACAAGGGTATATGGATATAATTGAAGATATTATAAGCGTACATATAGAAATAGATGTTGTAACGATAATAGGGCATGTAAGAGGATAAATAGCTATTTGAAAAAGGTTATAAACAATTTAGCTAGAAGTTATGTATAGAGAAAATTACAGACAATGATAAAGACGAAGGGGGTCTAAAATGAAAATAAAATCAATTTTATTAGTATTTATAGTTTCAATTGGTTTAATGGGATGTTCAATAGTGGAGGAAGGAAAGAACTCCATAGATTATGCTCAAAAGGCGACAGATTATGTAAATGAAATAAGTGCATTTGCAAATGATGCGCCAGCATTAGCAGAAAAGGCCGTTAATGATAGCGAGGCTCGAAAAGAATTAGAAACGAAGCTTAGTGAAATTAAACAAGATATACCCGCATTCAATGAATTAACGCCACCTGATGTAGCAAAGGATCTTCATCAACAAATCGTCGGATATAATGAAAAGTTAAATACGTTAATTGATACGGCGATGACAAAGATAGAAGAAGGGAAAGTGGATGTAGAGCAATTTAAAAACTCTGAGCTTATGCAGACGGTAGATCAAGTTCGAGATTTGAAAGATAAAGTGCAAAATTTAGGTCAATAGTAAAAAGCTCCGTTTGTGATAAACGGAGCTTTTTGTATAAGTGATTACTTAATAAAATACACCACAACACCCATTAAAATGATAGTATTCCCAATTACTTTTCTTTTTGTTACTTTTTCACCTAAAAAATACCAACCGAAAATTAATATGATGATATAACTTAATGATTCTAATGCAGAGACTTGATTTATTGTCAGTCCCTTTAAGGCGATAATATTGAATCCTGCGTTAAGTACAAATAAAGAGTAACCGATGATTACATATGGATTTACATATTCTTTTAATTTAGAATCATATTGCTGTAAAGTAGCCTTTTTTAATAAAATTTGTGAGTAATTGGCCAATACGATTCCAAAGATCAATAACAACATATAACTATTCATCTTTTGTCACCACCACAATTCCGACGATAATAATAGCCGCACCAAGTAAATGATTCCACTGTATCGTATCTCCAAATAGAACTACTGACCAAAGCATTGACCACAGTATAATAATTCCGCGATGTGAATATGCTTTCGATATTTCGAAATGCTTAATTACTTGTTGCCATAAAATTGCATATCCGAATAAAAGTACAACTAGTCCGAAATAAGCAATAAAAAATGAGATGGAAGCAATGGGAAACTTAGCTGCCCATTTCATGTAAACCACAATGATAGAATATATCAAAAAAGCTACATGTAAAAATACGTAATTTTTAATAGTTGGTTTCATTTATTCACTCTCTTTTACATATAAATATATATTTATATCTATCTTTTCCTAATAATAGATATTGGAACGTATTTTGTTTAATCTTTCACATTCCAAATTATATAGTATCATGGCTTTTATTGTAAAACAATAGAAGCTATGCATTCATTTTTTCCAAGGTTCTACAATATGTATCGTTTTATTTGTTGCATCCAACTCTACTTGAACACCGATAGGCATGGTAATCATTGGATGTGTATGACAACAATCGAAGTCAGCTAGAAAAGGAATTCTTTGATTTTGAAGTACTTCTAATAGTATTTCAAAAGGTTTTCGATTTGTACCACAATCATCAAATTGCTCATGTTTTCCAAGAATGATACCTGAAATTTTATCGAATACACCGTTAATTTTAAGTAATGAAAAGCTTCTTTCAATAGTAGCTGCATCTTTTGAACTGTCCTCAATGAAGAGAATGTCGCCTTCTTGAATATGTGGCATATAGGGGCTACCCCAAATTCCTTGTATCGTGTTTAAATTCCCGCCAATAATACGCCCAGTAGCTTTTCCATCAATTACTGAAATCCAATCGTTTGGTCGAAGTTCTTTCTCCTTCGTCTTTTCTTCCCAATTAATAAATTCATCTGACCAAAATAATGGTTGTTTTATATGATAAGGAAGAGAATGATCATGTAGTAAAGTTTCAGCAAAATATTTGTATGTGCAATCAACAAAAGGTTCAAATTCGCCAAAGGAAGGGACGAGAGCTGGTCCATAAAATGTAGGGATTCCTGTTTTGGCGTAAATTGCTAGTAATAAAGCAGTTGCATCTGAATACCCAATCATTATTTTAGGGTTCTTTAGAAAAGCATCATAATCAATATAAGGTAATATTGAATTTGAATTCATCCCACCAATTGTTGACATAATACAAGAAATATTAGGATTTCTTATTAAGACATTTAGCTCCTCAGCACGCTCTTGTATACTACCAGAACGATAAAAATCATATCGACCTGTTAATGAACCTTCTAATATATGAAACCCTTTCTGTTGTAAGTAAGATTTTGCTCGTTCAAATCTTTTTGGAGAAGTGTAGGTTACTGGTGAAGAAGGGGAGTAGATCCCAATTGTGTCTCCGTATTTTAATGATTTTGGAAGTAGCATTTGTATGAATCCCTTCTATTAAATAGTTTATCTCGCTATTTGACGGGTAGCCCGATTGGGGGGCTGATTAAAGTTTCGCTTTATTTACGAGATTTTATTATTGAATATTCTTACGTTTCAACATTGTAAGTTTAACATAAATAAATTAAAATAATCATTGCTGTATATGAATAAATATACCTTTTACCTTGACTATATAAAGGAATTGTTGATAAGGTTAAATGTGAGTGTATAAAAGGTTTGCTAAAGGAGTTTTGAAATGAATCGGTTAAAATGGGGAAGGATGACAGTCCTATTAGTCATTATTTTAGGGATATGTTGGTTCTTATTCCAAGGAAATCAAAAGAGCGTAGCGAATGTAGAGGGACAACCTTTGCAAGTGGCAGAACTACCTAAAGCAGGATTTACTGAAAAAGTAGTCCCGCCAAAGTACATCCCACCAGAAATTAACGCAAAAGCAGCTATGATTATCGATGCGAGTGATGGAGATATTATTTATCAATATAATGAAAATGAAGCTTTTGCACCAGCCAGTATGTCTAAGATGATGACAGCGTATCTCCTACTAGAGAGTATACATAACGGGAAAGTTCGCTGGGAAGATCCAGTGAAAATGAGTGCGAAGGCGGCACAAACAGAGGGAGCGAGAATCCCAGTACAAGTTAATGACACATTAACTGTTAAAGATTTATATCATGCATTAATGATTGAGTCAGCTAATAATGCAGCTGTGGCTTTAGCAGAACATATGGCAAAATCGGAGAAAGATTTCGTTCAGCTTATGGATGCAAAAGCGAAACAGTTAAAAATGTCGGAACATGCTAAATTTGCAAATGCTTCTGGATTACAAGAGCCAGATGGAAGTGAAACAAAAATGACGGCTGGTGATGTAGCACAATTGGCGTATCATCTTATAAAAGATTATCCGGAAATATTAGAAGTGACTCACTTACGTCAAAGTCAGCTAGCATTTAATAATATTAATGTTATAAGCACAAACGACATGTTAAATAAAAATAATAAAAGTTTATATATAGAAGGAATAGACGGACTAAAGACTGGATTTACAGATAGTGCAGGATACTGTTTTACGGGGACTGCAAAGCAAGGTGATAATCGAATTATTACAGTGGTCATGGGGACATCAAGTAAAACAAAACGTTTTACAGAGACAAATAAGTTAATGTCGTATGCATTTGGATTAGTTAATTAAGTAAGTAAAATACGAATCTAGATCGCTACATAAGTAAGACTGTTCGTTGTTACTAATTTTAGATAACAACAAACAGTCTTTTTATTTTTATTTTAAAAAGGAAAAAGCTTCTAAATATAAGTGTTATTATTTGAGTTTGTTTGTTGCTGTGATATTATAAAGTTATAAGCTTATTAATAATAAGTTTGAGGGGCGTAATATGATATATACATATGAAATAGCCTCAATTGAAAATTGGAGGGAATTATGATGGCAAAAGATTTTTACTCAGCAATTGAAGACAGAAGATCTATTTATGCAATTAGTAAAGAGCAAGTAGTTTCTGATGAGAAAATTCAAGAAGTGATTTATCATGCTGTAAAACATACACCTTCAGCTTTTAATTCTCAAAGTGCTCGCGTTGTTGTTTTATTAGGAGAACAACATGATAAATTATGGGATATTACGAAAGAAACGTTACGAAAAATTGTACCTGAAAATAACTTTGCACCTACTGAAGAAAAAATGAATGCATTTAAAAGTGGTTATGGAACGGTTTTATATTTTGAAGACAGTGAAGTAGTGGAAAGCCTTCAAGCTAACTTTGCATTATATAAAGATAATTTCCCAACTTGGTCTCAGCAATCATCAGGAATGTTACAATTTGCAATTTGGACAGCTTTAGAAATTGAAGGGTTTGGTGCTACGTTACAGCATTACAATCCGCTAATTGATGAAGAAGTGAGAAAAGAGTGGGATGTTCCAGAGAATTGGAAACTTATTGCGCAAATGCCATTTGGTAAACCGGTAGTACATGCTGGTGAAAAAGAATTCCAACCGCTAGAGGACCGTGTGAAAATTTATAAATAATTTAAAAAGGTGAACAGGAATATAACCTGTTCACCTTTTTTTATACGTAATAAGGGTTTTTTTGTCCGGCATTTTTCATCTGATTTTTTAATTCGTTTTTACGTGTTTCAATAGCTGATACTTTTTGTAATGTTATCATTGAAACGAATTGAATAAAAGCATAGTATAGCTCTATGTTTTTTTGTATTGGATCATCTATTATATTTCTCACAAATATGCCTCCTCTTTTTATTCCAATAAAACTCCGCATTAATGGGCAGCCCGAGTGATGAGGGTTAATAATTAGCGGAGGATGTATAAAACCCTTCCTGATTAAAGTTTCATTTTATAAGGGAATGAAACTTTAATCAATTCGCTAAAATTCTTGTTTATTAAGATATGTATATAATACTATAAATATCCTATAAATTCCATTATAAGAAAAAGAGAACAGTTGATATAGTGTGTGTTTTCTTTAAAGGAGAAATGGCTTTTGTGAAATAAATCTTACAATTCGTCAAATTATTTCAAAATTGTAGATAGTATAGAAATTTAGTTTTCTAAAAATATTATACTATTGATAAATAGAGTGATTTTTGTCATGATGAAAGTATACTTCATGTAAGGAGCTTTATAAGGAAATACATACTTGAGTTTGTATTAGGTTAATAGAATTTTTTATAATAGATAGAAAAGGGATATTTTATATTAAAATATTAAATGGAATGTCGAATTTTCATGCGATATATAAGAAATTTGAAAAAACCATTGCAAAAACACTGTGTTTAATGATAAAGTTCACATGAAGTTCACACGGATTTCACTTTGTTCATTTAAAATGAACTCTGTGTGAAAAATAAAACTCTTGCTAAAAAATGGAACTGGATGAATATTTTACTTTGATAATATTGTAAAGTATTAAAGTTTTAGTTTTTTTTAAGAGGATAGTAGGGAAAGGAAGTAAAGACAACTTATGAAAAAAGTAATTGCAGGTTTAGCAGCAGCTTCTGTAGCTGGCGTTGCAGTTCCAGGAATGGATTCTGCTCATGCACAAGTTTCAAATGAAGCGCTAAAAGAAATTAATGGACAAACTCAAACTCAAACTCAAACTCAAACGACTGTAACTGAAACAAAAACTGTAGAAACAACTTCTGAATTAAAATACACAGTAACTGCTGATGTATTAAATGTTCGTTCAGGTGCTGGTACAGGACATAACGTTATTTCTAAAGTAAAATCAGGCCAAGTGCTACAAGTAGTTGGACAAGAAAATGGTTGGTTCAAAGTAAATGTAAATGGTCAAACAGGTTATGTAAGTGGTGACTTCGTAACGACTGGTGGCAAAACAGGAACGACTGTTCAACAAGGAACAGGTACTTACACAGTAAACGTTTCTTCACTTAACGTACGTACAGGCCCAAGTACATCTCATACAGTATTAGGTTCTGTAAACAAAGGTAAAACAGTACAAGTTGTAGGTGAAGTACAAGATTGGTTTAAAATCAACTTCAATGGTGGAACTGGATACGTAAGCAAAGACTTCGTAACAAAAGGTGGTTCTGCTGTATCTAACGAAACACAACAACCAACTACAAACAACAATACTACAACAGTTCAAACTGGTGGTTCTTATGTTGTTAACACTGGTGCTTTAAAAGTACGTACAGGCCCAGCTACATACAACGCTGTAATCGGTGGAGTAACAAATGGTAAAGTATTAAACGTTACTGGTGCTGAAAATGGTTGGTACAAAATTAACCATAACGGCCGCACAGGTTACGTAAGTGCAGACTTCGTTAAGTTTGTAAAAGGCGGAGTAAACAACGTTACAAATAACAATAATGTTACAAATAACGTTCAACAACCAGGTAAAGACGTACAAAAACCAACAACAGGTGGAGATACATCTTCAATCGCTGGATTCGCTAGATCTTTAAATGGTTCACCATACAGAACTGCTGGTACAACACCTGCTGGTTTTGACTGCAGTGGATTCATTCACTACGTATTAAATCAAACTGGTCATAAAGGCGCTCGTCAAACAGTTGCTGGATACTGGAGCTCTAAAACAAAAACTAGCAATCCACAACCAGGTGATTTAGTATACTTCCAAAATACTTATAAATCAGGTCCTTCTCACATGGGTGTTTACTTAGGAAACGGTCAGTTCATTAGTGCAGAAACAGATGCAACTGGTGTACGTATTAGTTCTGTAAGTAACTCTTACTGGAGCAAGCACCTATTAGGTTACACAAAAGCATACTAAGAAAAAGTAGTTTTATATACTTTTCGTATAGAGAAAAGGCTTTCCAAGGAAACTTGGGAAGCCTTTTTATAGTTGAATAAATTGGAAGTTTAATAGTTTTTATTTTAACTTTCCATTTAAAAATCGATCATATAAGTCATGGAAATAGTTAGGACGAAATAAGTTCGCTGCATGTCCCGCTAACGGTATTTCCTTATATAGAACGTTAGGCAAAATAGATTTCAAATCAAATAGACAAGATTTATAGAGATGATCATGCTCTCCCATTACCCATAGTATAGGGTGAGGAAGTGATTTTAATTTAGATTTTAAATCGAATTCTAACCGATGTCGTAATGACTGGGCAATTATGGATGAATGTAATTGTAATCCGAAACGGTAGTAAATATTTCTTGAAATGACTGCGAACGGATTTGCTTTTAATATACCGCTTGGAAAAATAGTATTTGCGTATTGAGAGAGCCATTTAGAGTATTCATCTCCTCGCTTCTCCCAAAAATTTTGAAATACATTATATAAACGAGAAGGGTTATTGTAATGTCCTCCAATATGACAAATACTTAATACTTTTTCTGGATGCATTTGTGCAAAAATTGTAGAGATGTAACAGCCGTAACTTAGCGCACAAATATGTGCTTTTTTAATACCTTCTTGCTCATATAAGTTTAATAATTGATCTACGAGGCGCTGTAATGAAAAGTCGATTGCTTCTCCTTTATCATCACCGTGACCTAATAAGTCATAAGTTATAATGTTGTAGGAGGAAGAAAAACGTTTTTGTTCCTTTTTGAAGGCGCGACGATTGCCAACTAATCCATGAATAAAAATAATTGTTTCCTTTTCAGAATGTATATTTGTTTGCAAAAAGGATACTCCTTTCACTAACTGGAGATTTATATCGTGTTGTAAATTATTTATCTATAATTTACATAGAATAATATTAAGTACCAGGTAATAATATCAGATGTTTATATCTGTTGTAAAGATGAGTTTTTATGTATATTTTGTAAAAATAGAAAAAGTGTGTTTACATTCAGTTTACATTTGTATCGTATTCTAATTTTAGAAAGAACAGTTTTGTTTACCACGAGGAGATGAACAGGAATGGAAGTTAGAAATGAAATGAAGAAAAAAGGGAGTTGGAGGCAGTTTTTACGCCTTATTCAAGATACAAATCCTCCGAAAGGAATTTTAGTTTTTGCGTTATTAATGAGTTTGCTTTCTACGGGAGCGAGTTTATTTATTCCTATGCTGACAAAAGGATTAGTAGATAATTTTTCGCTTTCTTCAATTAGTGCAGGACAAATTGTTGGATTAGTTGCTTTCTTTGTAATGCAAACTATTGCGGCAGGGTTGTCTATATATTTACTAAATTATATTGGGCAGAAGATTGTAGCGGGACTAAGAGAACGTTTGTGGAAAAAGGTACTTATCTTGCCGGTATCTTATTACGATCAAAATAGAACAGGTGATACAATTAGCCGTATGACGAATGATACAGGTGTAGTGAAAACGTTAATTTCTGAGCATTTGTCAAACTTATTAACAGGCGGTATTTCAATTGTTGGATCGTTAATTGTATTATTTGTTTTAGATTGGAAAATGACTGCGTTACTTTTAACGGTTATTCCGTTGTCTGTGTTAATTTTAGTTCCACTTGGACGAAAAATGTATAAGATTTCAAAAGCGCTTCAAGATGAAACGGCATCTTTTACAAGTGTGTTAACGCAAGTGTTATCAGAAATTCGTTTAGTGAAATCTTCAAATACAGAAAAAAGAGAATATGAAACGGGTAATACAGGTATACAAAAGTTATTACAATTTGGTTTGAAAGAAGGAAAAGTGCAAGCATTAATTTCGCCAGTTATGTCGTTTGTTTTAATGGCACTACTTGTTATTATCGTAGGATATGGCGGGATGCGAGTTTCTAGCGGTGCATTAACAACCGGTGAACTTGTAGCGTTTATTTTGTATTTAGTTCAAATTGTAATGCCAATGAGTCAATTATCTATGTTCTTTACACAATTCCAAAAGGCAATTGGTGCAACGGAAAGAATTAGTACGATTTTAGAATATGAAGTAGAAGATCATGAAACTGGTGTGAAAGTGACAAATGCTAAGCAACCGATCGTTCTTGAAAATGTACATTTTGAGTATAACGAAGAAGAGCAAGTTTTGAAAAATATTGATTTCACAATTGAATCTGGAAAAGTGACAGCGATTGTAGGACCAAGTGGTAGTGGGAAAACAACGTTATTCTCATTACTGGAACGTTTTTATGAGCCAACTAGTGGCGCCATTAAATTAGGGGAAGAATCAATTACGAGTTATTCATTACAGTCATGGCGACGTCAAATCGGTTACGTATCACAAGATAGTCCGTTAATTGATGGAACAATTCGTGATAATATTTGTTATGGCGTCGAGGGCGAAGTAACGGATGAAGAAATTGAAAAAGTAGCAGCAATGGCATATGTTGATGCATTTATTCATGACTTACCAAACGGTTATGCAACAGAAGTTGGAGAACGCGGTGTGAAGCTTTCTGGGGGACAAAGACAGCGAATTGCCATTGCCCGAGCGTTACTTCGAAATCCGCAAATTCTTATGCTAGATGAGGCGACTTCAAGCTTAGATAGTAAATCTGAGTCTGTCGTTCAAAAAGCGTTAAATAACTTAATGAAAGGCAGAACAACGTTAGTGATTGCGCATAGACTTTCTACTGTTGTAGATGCAGATAAAATTGTCTTTATTGAAAAAGGGAATCTTACAGGTAGTGGTACGCATGATGAATTATTACAGACGCATGATATGTATCGTGAGTTTGCAACGCAGCAATTGAAAATTAAAGAGGGTGCATTATAAAATGAATCATCAGTGGGATTTTACTCCACTGATGATTCATTTTTAAACAATATATTAGATGCTAAGTAGAAAGGAAATGGTTCCTTTGATACCTAAAATTTTAATAGTAGATGACGATCCACACATTAGAGAACTCGTTTCTGTATTTTTAGAACGAGAAGGTTTTCAAACATATGAGGCAATTGATGGAGTAGATGCACTTCAGAAAATGGATGACGTAAAAGTCGATATGGTTATTCTTGATATCATGATGCCAAATATGGATGGATTTGATGTATGTTTTGAATTAAGAAAATACTATGATATCCCGGTTCTGATGCTAACTGCCAAAGGGGAAACATCACAAAAAGTAAAAGGATTTCACCTTGGGACAGATGATTATCTTGTAAAACCATTTGACCCTATAGAATTAGTAGTGAGAGTAAAGGCATTATTGAAACGTTACCAAATTACAGTTTCCCAATTGATTCAAGTTGGAAATGTATTATTAAATCGTAAAACATTCGAAGTTATATCTGGAGAACAAACGGTTACACTACCGTTAAAAGAATTTGAGCTGCTCTTTACTTTAGGGTCTAAATCGGGAAGAACTTGTTCGAGAGAGCAATTAATTGAAGAAATATGGGGATATGATTTTGAAGGGAATGAACGTACACTAGACGTTCATATTAATCGGTTACGTGAGAAGTTTCAAGAAGAGCAGTCGAAATTTAGTATTAAAACAATAAGAGGATTAGGGTATCGCTTAGAGGTAAGTAAATGAGAAAAAGAAAACGAATGAGTAAGTTGAAGATGCTGAAAGTATTTGGAGCGGTATTAGCGCTCTTTTCTTTTCTTACTATCATTTGGTCTATCGCATTTTATGTAGCAACTAGTATATTGAATGCTTTTGACGTAAACGTATCGCCGTTTGTTGCCTTTCTAATTAGTGATATGGTCGGTTTTGTATTTATTATTCTTATTTGGACATTGATTGGAATATTAATGAGGCCAAAACGAGAGGCAATGATTTGGACTATTATTGAACCGATACAAAAAATTGCAAAAGGAGACTTCTCCGTAAAAATACGAAATGAAGAAAAGTATGATGGCGAAATTGGCGTGCTCGTAAAAAGTATAAATGATATGACAGATGAACTGAATGCGATGGAGAAAATGAGACAAGAGTTTGTATCAAATGTTTCTCATGAAATACAGTCACCATTAACTTCTATAAAAGGATTTGCTAGAGCACTACAAGACGATAATCTTTCTGAGGAAAAAAGAAAGCATTATCTTACCATTATTGAAACTGAAACAACGAGATTATCTAAACTAAGTCAAAATTTACTAAAGCTAACTCTTTTAGAATCAGAAGAATATATATCAGAAAGAGTGAGCTATCGATTAGATCAACAATTAAAGCAAATTGTGTTAAATAGTGAACCACTCTGGGCTGAAAAAGAAATTGAGTTAGAACTAGATTTAGAAAAAGCACATGTTATTGCTGACCAAGAAAGTATGAGTCAAGTGTGGATTAATTTAATTCATAATAGTATTAAATTTACTCCAAGCGGTGGTACGATTACTATTCAGTTAAAGGAACATGAGACAGTAGTGGAAGTGCGTATCCGTGATTCAGGAATTGGTATATCAGAAGAACAGAAACAACATATTTTTGAGCGTTTTTATAAAGCGGATTCTTCACGAAATCGTGCCTATGGAGGAAGTGGCTTAGGTTTAGCTATTGTAAAGAAAGTACTCGACCTTCATCATGGGGAAATAAAAGTTGAGAGTGAGGAAGGAAAAGGTACTGAATTTATTGTGCGTATGCCAAATCATGAAGAGAAATAGTGTTAGAAGGAGAACCTTCTAACACTATTTCTCTTTAAAAATGCATTTACCGTTACTGCAATTATATTGATAAGCTTTTCCTTCGCTATTCATACGATATGAGTAATCGGATTCTTTATCTTTCTTAAAGTCAACGTATGCTTCCACACCGTTTTTATCGTCATCTATATCAATGAATTGAACGTGTCGTATAGAATAATCTTTCTTTTCTCTTAAACCTCTTCCTTGCAAGTTTGTATGAATACCATCTACTAACTGGTCAAACAACGACCAGTTTAAATTAAGATGTTCAAATGACTCAGTATGTCTTCCTAAAATACCGTTGTCTTGTATTATTTTTTTATTATCATCGTATGTATAAGAGTAGGTGAAATATGGTTCGTCTTTATATACTACTGTTGCATAATAGCCAATATTATAAAGGGGAGTATATTTTCCGGTTATGTTTTGTATTTCTTCTTGCTTATAACCTTTTTTAATATGGAGATAATGGCTAGTATCTTTTTCTATTACTTTATAATTTAGTGGGTTACCAAATATAAAGTACAGTGCAAACAATATGATACATAGTCCGACTGCAGTTAGTAACAAGAACCATTTTTTTCTTTTCATACTCATACACTCCCCTATGCTGGATTTGTTTTTATTTTACATGAATAATAGTAAAAAAATGAAACTTATAAATAAAAACTTTCTACAGTTACCTACAAGTAACCTACGCACATGAAAGTGCATCATTGCCTTTTTACATAAACATAGATACAATTTTAATATAATACATAACTGAGATGATTAAGGAGTGTTATACTTGGCAGAATTATTACAAGGTAAAAATGCTTTAATTACAGGAGCAGGTAGAGGGATTGGTCGCGCTGTAGCAATCGCATTAGCGAAAGAAGGCGTAAATGTAGGCTTATTAGCTCGTTCAGAAGAAAACTTAAAAGCTGTAGCGAAAGAAGTAGAAGCAGAAGGTGTAAAAGCTGTTATTGCAACTGCTGATGTTTCTTCATACGAAGAAGTAACAACTGCGATTGAAACGTTAAAAAATGGTTTAGGATCTATCGATATTTTAATTAATAACGCTGGTATTTCTAAATTCGGTAAGTTTTTAGAACTAGACGTTGCTGATTGGGAAAAAATCATTCAAGTAAACTTAATGGGTGTATACTATGCAACTCGTGCAGCTTTACCGAGCATGATTGAACAACAATCTGGTGATATCATTAACATTTCATCTACAGCAGGACAAAAAGGTGCACCTGTAACAAGTGCATATAGTGCTTCTAAATTTGGTGTCCTTGGCTTAACAGAATCGTTAGCGATGGAAGTTCGCAAACATAACATTCGTGTAACAGCTTTAACTCCAAGTACAGTAGCAACTGATATGGCTGTAGATTTAGGATTAACTGATGGAAACCCTGATAAAGTAATGCAAGCAGAAGATATTGCAGAATTTATCGTAGCGCAGCTGAAATTAAATAAACGTACATTTATTAAATCTGCTGGGCTTTGGTCTACTAATCCATAGGAATTAAATTTAACTTTAAAAGAAGGGATATCTATTCTGTAAGGGGTAGATGTCCCTTCTTTATTTTTTGTATTTGAGACAGAATTTTCGGTATAATTAAAAGTGAATGGTAGAAAGCATTGGGAAATTGAAAGGGATGGCAGTTGTAAAAGAGTGATGTAAGGAGGAAAAAGGATGAAAAAGAAGTTTCAAAAATTATAACATGTATCGTGTATAACGAGATTAGCTCGTGGACCTCCAATATACATAACACTATATTATATATTAAAAAATTGGAGGATATAAGTAGATGAGAACTGAAAAAGAAATGTTAGACGTAATTATAAATATAGCAAAAGAGGATGAAAGAATTCGAGCAGTTATCATGAATGGATCGCGTGTAAATCCAAATGTGAAAAGAGATTGTTTTCAAGACTATGATATTATGTATGTTGTAAATGATATACAATCTTTTACGTCTAATCATAATTGGGTTCATAGATTTGGAGAAATAATGATAGTACAAATGCCAGAAGAAATGTCGTTAGTTCAACCAGATGAAGATGGGAAGTTTCCGTATTTAATGCAGTTCATGGATGGGAATCGGATTGATTTAACGCTAGTTCCAGTTGAGTTAATAAAAAAGTTCGTTGGACAAGATAGTTTAAGTAAACTGCTTCTTGATAAAGATAATTGTATGGAAGGATTCCCGCCAGCAAGCGATAAGGATTACTTAATAAAAAAGCCTACAGAAAAAGAGTTTTTGGATTGCTGTAATGAATTTTGGTGGTGTAGTACAAATGTGGCAAAAGGGTTATGGAGAGAGGAACTTTCTTATGCAAAAGGAATGCTTGAAGGACCAGTGCGAGATATGTTCATTGTAATGCTAGAATGGCATATTGGTATGAAAACAGACTTTACAGTTAATACAGGGAAGTTTGGAAAGCATTTCGAGCAATATATTGAAGAAGATATGTGGGAGCAATTTAAAAGGACATTTTCTAATGCTGAATATGAAAACATATGGGAGTCATTCTTTGTCATGAGTGATTTATTTAGGGAAGTGGCGAACGAAATCGCTAACACGTATGAATATCAATATCCGCAAGATGAGGATGATAAAGTGACGAACTATTTAAAACATGTGAAAGCTTTGCCAAAAGATAGTACATCAATTTATTAATAATATAAAGTAGTAAGACTGTCCTAATTAAGGACAGTCTTATTTTTGTTTATGAATAACAATTTCTCTAACAAAGTGCAGATGAATCACATATGAAAATTTAGGGAGGTTTTTTATCATGTATTATTTTTATTCGCCACAAATGTTTGCTCCATATCAATGGGGACTAGAACGAGATGTTTCGTATGCTTATATGCCATATAATTCATTTTATTATGGAGACTATATAAACTCATTGCCATACGCATATATCCCTCAAAATTATGAAGTACAAATGAAAGCATATGATCGTGGATCGTGGACACCATTTTCATGGGTTGAAAAATATGCGTACGCATTTTCAGGACCGTATAATAAAGCGGAAGTCGCTCTTACATTTGATGATGGACCAGATTTAGAATTCACGCCAAAAATATTAGATAAGTTAAAACAACATAATGTAAAAGCTACTTTTTTCTTACTTGGTGAAAACGCAGAAAAATTTCCGAACGTAGTAAAGCGTATTGCAAATGAAGGGCATGTAATTGGTAATCATACGTACAGTCATCCGAATTTAGCGAAAGTAAATGACGTTGAGTACCGTAATCAAATTATAAAAACGGAAGAAATATTAAAACGTTTAGCCGGCTATGCCCCTAAATTTATACGTCCACCGTATGGTGAAATACTTGAAAATCAATTGAATTGGGCAACTGAGCAAAATTTTATGATTGTACAGTGGAGTGTTGATACAGTTGATTGGAAAGGTGTAAGTGCCGATACGATTACAAATAATGTGTTAGGGAATTCATTTCCAGGTAGTGTCATACTGCAGCATTCTACTCCAGGTGGGCATTTACAAGGATCTGTTGATGCACTAGACAAAATCATTCCGCAGTTAAAAACGAAAGGGGCACGTTTTGTAACACTTCCAAGTATGTTCCAGACATCGAAAGAAAGAAAGTGAATGTGTTATAAATTGGAAAAATAAAGGTTGTGTCGTATAATGAAAGTGTAAGTTAGGGGGGGGATAATTGATTGATGCACTCGTAAACATAGGAATAAGCATATTGATTGGTATTATTTTTATACTTGCGGCAATTATTCTTCAAAAAAATCCACCGACCGATATTAATGCGGCATATGGTTATCGTACGAAACGATCTATGAAAAATAAGGAATTATGGGATGCGGGTAACAGGTATAGTGTAGAAGTGATGAAGCAAAACGGATTTATCATGATGTTAATTGGAAGTGTTATTAGTATACTGTTTAGATATCCACATACAATAATAGCGATTATGGTGGTTATGGTATTGTTAATCATTCGCTTATTTATACGAGTAGAGAACAGATTAAAGACAATTGAACAATGATGATAAGGAAAATAGGACTCTCAGTCAATGATAG
Organism: Bacillus cereus group sp. BfR-BA-01356; assembly: GCF_022663635.1. Lineage (NCBI taxonomy): Bacteria > Bacillati > Bacillota > Bacilli > Caryophanales > Bacillaceae > Bacillus > Bacillus cereus group sp. BfR-BA-01356. The sequence goes on from NZ_JAKUFX010000053.1 coordinate 34,809, forward strand.
ATAGGAGTCCTATTATATTTACAAACTATTATTTTTTAGTAGTTCTTTTCCTTGTGCAACAACAAATTCATAGTATGCAAGATCATACGGATAAATATCTTCAAATGTTATCGTAATCGGTTTATTGTTTAAGACTGAAATCGTTTTTAAAGATGAAATCTCTCCATTTAATAGTTGTAGAAAAGAAGTTGCATGTACTTTCATCACATCGTCTACTTCTTCACCTGGTGCGAATGGAAGTGGATTGATGACATTGTGAAAATACATATGACAAAATTCACGATCAGTAAGATTTGAAATTTCATAGTCTATTTTAAAGATTCCTTTGTATACTAAATCAGTAGTTTGAAAGGAAAGCTCCAATTCTTCTTCGATTTCACGAAGACCACCAATTTGTACATCTTCATCATGCATAATATGTCCAGCTGAAGTAATATCCCATATACATGGAGCTTCTTTTTTATTTTTAGAGCGTAACTGGAAATATAAGAATATATCTTTAGCATCTTTTTCTACAAACCAACAGTGAAATGTTTCGTGCCAATCACCGTCACGATGCACTTCATCGCGTAATTTCTTCCCAAGTGTATTTCTTTCAGAATCAAATATTGTTAACCACTCTGTCATTTTAATTCCCCTCGTATATTAATATTTAAGCCCTATCTCAGGCTTAGTTTTACTCTCTAATAAGAGTCCAGTAATAAAGAAAATACTTGGACGTCTCAAGATATTTCTAGAT
>NZ_JAKUFX010000054.1:0-35370 GCF_022663635.1 Bacillus cereus group sp. BfR-BA-01356
AAGCCACGTACTAAAGTATCCATCTATATAACCAGTATGGAAAGCTTGGAAAATAAATAGTCCCACCTCTTTTCATATATGGGTGGGACTGTAAAGTCATGATTGTTTATTTACATTACATATTTATATAAAGCATGTGCCACACCATGTTCTTCATTTGATAACGTTTCGTATTTACACATTGCTTTTATTTCTTCTACTGCATTCCCCATTGCAATTGATATGTTCGCTTTTTCCATCATAGAAACATCGTTTAGCCCATCACCTATCGCTACAGTGTTTTCAACCGGAATATTAAGATGTTCTGCTAAAGTATATAATCCATTCCCTTTTTGAGCATCTCGATGATTAATCTCTAAATTGTGCCAATATGAAGATGTAATTGCTAAATCTGTATTATGAAGAAATGTTTCTTTTAGTTTTTTTAATTTCTCAATTTCATAAGAAAATGGTAATAGTTTATGCACATGTATATCTGTTTCTACAATTGGTTTACAACTTTCCGCACTATGAAACGCTGTATGCTCAAGATATAATGCTGCGATTGTTTCTAACTCTTTCAAGTCGAAATTTTCTTTTGAATTCTTCACATGCTCAATTTCATTACGTACACTCTCTACTCCATAATCCGGTACATACACACCTTTATCAGTATAGAGCTGATAATATAAACCATTCTCTTCAAGATATTCTACAATTTCAAGTGCCTGCATATTTTGAATTGGATATCTCTTCATCATTTTTTTATCTTTATATATAAGAGCACCATTTTCCGCAATGATTGGACACTCTAAATCAACTTCTAACAATAATCGCTCAATGTCAACAATAGAACGTCCTGTACAAATTGCTACAACATGGCCAGCTTCTTGACATGTTCGAATTGCTTCTGCATTTTCTTTACTTATCATTTTATTCCCCGAAAGAAGAGTTCCATCTAAATCAATTGCAATTAATTTCATTATTTCTTCACCACTTTCTATAAATACACGAGTTCTAATTAATTATTAGGTATCGTTTTCATACAATCCTCGTGAGGTACTTCTTATTTATAATTTATGAAAAGCGTTTCAGGTCAAGAAATAATTAAAAATAAAATCCAAAGCTTTTCTTTTTAAAAAAAGCTTTGGATTTTAAACTATGAATTATAACTAATGTATTTCGTCTCACACATGTACACATTTTTTTCTTCAGTTGGGATATATACTTTAAACTTTTCTAACCGTTTTCCATAGACATGAATCGTAATAACGCTTTCATTTTTGCTAATTTCAAGAATATGACAATCCGCTGGTGGAATTACTTTATCTGTTTCTCCTTCTCCCAAATAAAGATTTCCTGTATGTGTTAAATAAACAAGTGAATTTCCAAGTTGTTTCGTTTGTATAAAGTTCTGCACCATAATCCTTCCTGTAAAAACGCCTTCTACTCCCCATGTGCCGTCATGATCATGTAAAGGTGTAGATTGTCCATCTTTCCATACGAGAGCTAGTACTTCAAAACGTTTGAGCGGATCTTCATACAATAAATGTCGTGCATATTGAGTCAAATTGGCCTTCTGTTTATCTAACGGAAGCCATGTTTTCTTTTCTAAAAGTTCTTCTAGTAACTTTTCAATGCCACACACTATTTCTTCTTCAAATAAACCGTTTTCCATAAGATCTGTAACACCTTTAATAAACTTTTGAAATGATTTACTTCCATTACAAGTCAACATAAGAATCCTCCTCTACGTTTTATACAATTCCATATTAAGGTAATTACCGAAAACTCACAATTGAGAAACAAAAAACAAGATGCAAATGTATGCACCTTGTTAAGATTTTTATTTAGCTTTCAAACGAATAGGTAAGTATTTTAATGTTTGTTCATTTTCCAATATACATTTTTCTAAACAGAAAGATGGAGATAGCTCTATTTTTTCAAAAGTATTTATAAAGGTAGTTAATGCAATCTCAGCCTCTAAACGTGCAAGTGGTGCTCCTAAGCAAAAGTGAGGACCTTTCCCAAAGGTTAAATGCTTTTCATTTCCTGTTCGATGTACATTAAATTGAGAGGCTTGTGAAAATTTTTTCTCGTCTAAATTCGCTGCACTAACCCACGCAACAATCATCTGATCCTTTTTCATTAAAGGACCAAATATATTTGTATCCTCTGTAATCCTCCGGGCCAATGTAACAGGAAAGCGATAGCGTAATACTTCCTCAATCGCTTTTGAAATTAAGTTAGGTTCTTTTCTTAACTCTTCATAAATTCCAGGTGAATCTACTAAAAAGCAATAAAAGCTATTAATAATTAAATTTGTAGTGGTTTCATTCCCAGCCGCTAGTAAACCTAATGAAAAGGTTACAATTTCCTCATCGGTTAATCTTTCGCCTTCATATTCAGCTCGAATTAAATCAGATATGATATCATCGGTTAAATGATATCTTTTTTCCTGAACAATCGGTAAAAGGTATGCTTTGAATTCATTTAATGCTATCCCTTTCTCGGCATCCAGATCATTAAACTTTTCTTTACTATACGGCATAAATAAAATATCAGACCATTCTTTAATTTTTTTACGATCTGTTGTTGGGACTCCTAATAAATCAGAAATAATGGTAACAGGTAAAGGTGCAGCAAACTGTTCAACGATATTAACTTCACTACATTTTTCGATATGTTGTACAAGTTCATCTGCGATAGCCTGTATTCGAGGTTTCCACTGTTCTAAATTTCTTGGAGTAAATGCCTTAGAAACAATGGAACGTACATTGCGATGTTCTGGTGGATCTGTAGAGTTTATATTTATTCTAGTTTCTAAAGGAGGGATTGAGAATTGTCTGCGCTCCCTTCTACTTGAAAATAAGCGATAATCTGATAAAACACGATTTACATCATCATATAAAAAAACATTCCATACATCCTGCTCTTCATCATAATGAACTGGGTGATTATCCCTCATCAAACGATACCATTCATATGGATTCCATAATTCTTCTTTTGTTTTCAGCTTTGAAATTTCATGAACTAAAATAACATTTTCAGGTGAAGCCATAGTTCTTTCCTCCCTTTTCTTTTACAATAAAAGTGATAGGTCGGCAGTTCAAAGTTGTATAAACTATCATATGTTATTTTAACATATACAAAAGGAGATTTTTCATTAGAGAACTTGAGAAATATATAAGGGGGATTTTTATGTACGTTGACATTTTACTGCTAGCAGAATTAACGACAGGACCAAAACATGGATATGAAATCAAAAAAAATGTTCAAAATCGTTTAGGTGAGAATTTTGAGTTAAATCACAACATGCTTTACCCTGCCCTTCGGCGCTTTGAAAATATGGGTGCTATAACGAAAAAAATACATAAACAAGTCGGAAAACCAAACCGAAATATGTACGATATAACAGAAACAGGAGAAGAAATTTTTTCTGAAATGTTACGAGAGTTTCCTGAAAAACTTGCGACAAACAATACAGAATTTCTTGTTCGTATTGCTCTATTTGAAAAACTTGACTATGAGGATAGAAAAGAGATTTTGACTGTACGTCAAAACGTACTACATAATCAGCTTACTGCTATTCAGTCTCTAGATGTTACCTCATCTTTTATTACTGAAGTCATTGAATTTAGTAAATCACGAATTGAACATGAATTGAGTTGGATTACATCACTTATGAAGAAAATATGAAAAAATAACAAGAAAAGTTAAAAACAATGAATGAAAATGATATTTATTATCAATACTATCATTAATAAAAGGGCAACCACGATTTGGCTACCCTTAAAAAATTTACACTTCTGGATCGAATGTTTTGCAATCTGTTTCTTCCGTTGTAGATGCATGTTTACCTTTATGACTTACTACGTAAATTGCCTCTGCACTACATTTATTACCGTTCGCCCAAAATTTACAGTTGTTTACTTCACATAAAACGTCTTGTGCCATAGTATCACACCTCCTTGTTCTATTATCATTAACAAAATTCGGAGGTATGATACTATTTGTCATCCATTTTTCATTCCCTTTTTAGCTTTCTTAATGGTTCAATATCTCCGCGTACAATAGCATCAATATTTCCAGTTATTTTTTCAATATCAAAATGCCACCATTGAATTTGCAATAATTCTTGAATTATTTCATTTGAAAATCTCTCTTTTATTTTATTTGCAGGGTTTCCACCAACAATTGTATATGGTGCGACGTCTCTAGTCACAACAGATTTAGCTGCAATGATTGCACCATCCCCTATTTTTATTCCGGGCATAATTGTTGTATCCATACCAATCCAAACGTCATTTCCTATAACTGTATCACCTTTATAAGGTAAATCAGACAAACTAGGTGTATACTTCTCCCACCCATTTCCAAATATATTAAATGGATATGCCGAAAATCCATCCATCCGATGATTGGCTCCGTTCATAATAAAGTTAACTCCAGATGCAATACAACAAAACTTTCCAATAATAAGGCGATCTCCAAGAAATTCATAATGATGTAATACTCGATCTTCAAATGCTTCTCCATCTTTCGCATCATAATAAGAATAGTCACCAACAAGTATATTAGGTTTTGTTATTATATTTTTTATAAATTGAACGTTTTGATTTCCTTCAATAGGGTATTTAACATTTGGATTAGGATTCATTTTGTACGGCACTTCCTTTACCACTTATTTCACTTTCTACCGCTATTACTGGCTTTAAATTGTATATAGGTAAAATAAACAATAATCCAATTATAAAAAGTAAAGCCGTCCCTTCATACATCATACTTAATGAAAACATCTCTTTTAATGAGCCAGCTATACTCATCGTTACTACCATTGCACCGGTAAAAAGCGGACTTAAAATACCATTTACACGACCTATAAAATCGGTATCGCTATTTTGAATAATAAGTGTATTTATACCAATTTGGATACAAGGAAGAGCTAAACCACTAAAAAGCTGCGCTGTAAGTGTCACCCATAAATTTGTAGAATATCCTATAATGCCAATACCAATTGCTTGACCAAGCATACCGATAATTAACATCTTTTGCGGAGCAACATTTTTCGCAAATACCATTGCTAATGCTCCGCCAACAATCATTCCCGCACCATTTACTGTTAGTAGCCACTGTAAACTCTCTTTTGATAATCCTAACTGCTCAGTCACAATAAATATACCTAATGGCTGAATTAATCCTATACCTAGTCCTGCAGCCATAAAACAAAGCCCTAGCAAAGTTAATGCTTTTTTCTTTTTGACATACTTAATACCATCCTTCATCTCCTGCAACAGAGTGATATCCTTCTTTTCTACGTCGTTTTCAAGATCTTTCGGAAGGAATAACAATACAACTGCCGCAAGTAAAAACGAAATACCTGTTATGATGATTGAAATATAAATTCCAAAACTATGAAAGATAAATGTCCCTAGTATTGGTCCTAATACCATAAATATTGCAAATATCGTTTGATATATAGACATTGCTAATTGAATTTGTTCCGTTGATAAATGTTGTTTAAACAACTTCATTCCAGATGGTTGTGAAAACTGTGAAAGGATTGCAGAGATGAGTGTCACAAAAAACACAATTTTCCACGTTCCAAACATAAGCGTAATTAATACAGCGAATACTGAAATGGAACTTAACGTTTCACACCATATCATTGTCTTCTTTGGCTTCCACCTATCAGCAAAAGTACCGCCAATAAATGAAAAAATAAAAATTGGAGCGAATTCAGCAACTGAAATCATCGAAATAGCAAAAGCATCACCTTTTGTCATTTCCATTACATATAGTAATACCGCAAAGTTTCGAACCCATATTCCTATTTGTAAAAATAATGCTGATGCTAAAATCCCTTGAACAAACCGATTTTTTAATACTTGTGATACCCCATTGTTTTGTTTCGTTTCTACATTTGTCGACATAAAAAAGCCTCCTATTTCATGTTCTGAACAGGAGGCAGCACAAATCATATAAAAAGACTATATATTCGCAGAGCGAAATACATCCCTTTTCTATAAATGTACAGACTAACCCTATTCAGAAGAATATTTCGTTTTTTAACGAAGATCTCTTACAAATAGAATTAGTTGATCATTGGGATGTTTTCACCCTTCCGTTTCGAATTTAAATAACACATACATACTCTATGTAAATCATTTTCGATGTATGCATGTCTCCTTTTAACTATTCTAGAAAGTTAAAGGCAATTCCTCTAAAGAACGCATTAAATAGTTACCTTGCCATTTAATTTCTTCACGATTCCCTTTTATTTGTAGTTCAGGCATTCGATTAAACAAAGTAGTAATAGCAATCTTTGCTTCTAACCTCGCAAGTGGAGCGCCTAAACAGAAATGGCTACCATGACCAAAGGCAATATGACGATTATTTTCCCGAGTAATATCGAATACTTCTGGGTTTTCAAATACAGTTTCATCACGATTTGCAGAAGCTAAGGCAATGACAACCATATCTCCTTTTTCGATTGTTCGGTCGTGAATTTGAAAAGGTTCCGCTGCCCATCTTGCAGTTGTAACCTCAACTGGAGAATAATAACGCAATCCTTCCTCAATAGCCGAATCAATTAGTTTTGGATTATCTTTTAATAACTGTAATTGATTTGGATTTTCAAGAAGTGCTAATACCGTATTTGTAATTAAATTCACTGTCGTCTCGTGTCCTGCTACAATTAATAGCATTATCATTGAATATAGTTCCCGAGCGCTAAGTTTATGCCCTTCACTCTCTGCAAGTATTAAAGCACTCACTAAGTCTTCTTTTGGCTCTTTTCGTTTAATATCAACTAAATATTGAAGATATGTAATAAACTCAGATAGTTGTTTTTCGGTCTCTTTTATTTCTTCAGGTGTTTCTGGTGATGCAATAACAGCATGAGACCAAATTCTAAATTTCGCTTGATCTTCTTTTGGAATACCGAGCATCTCACTTATTACAATAATCGGTAATGGAAATGAATAATCATCCACAAGATTTAATGTACCTTTTCGCTCTATATCACTTATCAAATCATCTGCTATTTTCTCAATTCTTTTGTCTAATTGTGCAATCATCTTCGGTGTAAAAGCTTTTTGAACTAAAGATCGTAAACGACTGTGGTTAGGTGGATCTGAATTTAGCATATGTGTTGTTAAGTGGTCACTATTATCAACGGAAAGATACATGTTCTTTATATCTTGAGAAAACACATTTGTCCAATCTTTTTTTAAACGATTATCTTTTAAAAGTGGCAGAGCATCTTCATATCTAGTAATGAGCCATTCTTTACCGATTTCAACTTGGTTTACAAATAATATAGGTTGTTTTTTTCGCGATTCTTTATAAATTTCATACGCATCTTCTTTAAACTGAGCTGAAGCTAAATTAATGCCATCCTCTATGCTTAACCCAACTTTGTTTTTCATTGACATTGTATTCCCTCACTCTCATTTGTTTTTGAAAATCAACCCAACATATGCATTATACTCTAATAAAAACGCGAAAATTGTAAATTTTTAATCAAATTCTTACTTCGTATATTGAAAAATAAAAAAGTGAGAGAGTAAAATCGTTTCACTCTCCCACTTCTCTTTATGCGAAGCACATAAAATTACTAATTTGTTGATAGCGATAACTTACTTTACGACGACGACCACCTTGCCACGTGTAACCTGACACTCCATTTCTTCTCACTTCAGTCGGGAAGAACCATAAATCTCTTCCGAAAGGACCAGGACGATGTAAGCGTAAATAGCCCCATCTTCCTAGACAGTTACACATCCATGATTTCATATTACCTGGTTGTGCTGGAGAAGCAAATGTAGACGGTAACGACGGCGCTTGTGACGGAGGTGGTGACGTTGGAGCATCTTCTGCATCATCTGGTCTGTAATCTTCTTGTTCAATATCTCTCACTTCATTTGTAGGTTCATACCCGTAGTCATGTGGATTATAATACATCGCTTGATCATATGGATAATTTTGTTGGTTATACATATTAACAAATCACCTTCTTTTCATTCATTACCTTTACCATTCATATGTGATATGCCCTCTCTGGGAAGCTTATGTATAGCCCAAATTCAACTTAAAAAGCTCGTATTATTAAAAATACGAGCCTTTCAAAAATAGAATGTGTTTATTATTTCCTTAACTTCACACTATAAAAACGCATTTCATCTAACGAACCTTCAAATTCAAATACTTCTTGTTTAATTAATTGTTTCAAGCGATATTCTAAGAAGGTATCTCCAACCAATTGTTCAACAAGACCAAGTGCTTCACCAATTACTCTAGGAGCTTTGAGGAACTCTCGATCAGCACCCACACTTTTCGCGCATTCAATTATAAATTGATCAAAATAATCTTCTTGTACAAAATGCACTTCATTTTCTTTCCACACTCTTAAACATTCTATGCTTTCCGATAATCTATCCCACTCATGTTCAAACTTCATTCGCTTCTCTTCAGTTAAATGAGGTAACTTTATAAAACTTTTTTGGAATAGAGCTAAACTTTCAGGTGGTAATTCTCCCGTTCCACGAATATCATACTCTTGTTTTAATATTTCTCTACTTGCTTCAGACGTATTAATAACTCGAATGTTTTTCTTATCCTTTAATTGTGCTATTACAAAACTTAGGCCTACATGTTCATGTGCATTATCAGCCTTCCAAATTGTAATAGGTGTTTCAACAGGAATAGTATGTAGTTCTTCTATAGTTGCTATAAATCTTGATAAATATTCTTCTTCAAAATAACTATCATAAGCAGTTAAGTTATTTATTAACCACTCCTGTCTTGCTAGTTGCCCCTCATTCGTATGCAACCTATATATCGGTCCAATTGAAAAAAATTCCGAAAAAGCAACAACACTCTCTTCAAATAATTCTTCTTGACTTAACATATATTTTAAGCAACCAGCCGTTGAATCATCAAAAGCAATATGTACGTGCGTACTTTCTTTTACATTCCTTTTATAAGTAGGATTACTTGTTAATTGTTTCGGAATATCCATCAAATTTTTAATTGTATCTTCACTATAGTTTTCTTCTAATAAGTTTAACTGTATGAGAATACTTTGAAGTAAATCTTTAGCCTCATCTTCGTACATATCCTCTACAGCATTTTTTATTTTATCTATCACACAAATCCCTCTATTCATTTCAAAAATAACGTAGATTATAGTGTATCATTTTAGTATAGTTCTTTAAAGTCAGATCCAGATTACTACAGCAATCTGGATTTTCAACAAAAGCTCTCCTTATATTTTTGAATTGCTAAATATTTTTACTTTGAAAATCCTTGTATCTAAATGTATAATTATATAAAAACAAAAATATAGGAGCTATATTTATGGATAAAGTACTTACAAATTATAAACATTACTTAAAAAATTGGAGATTTATATTTATTTGCATACTACCTGCTATTGCCTTATTCGTTACTTTCGATGTCATCTTTGAACTACTGTTTCATCAAAATTTCTACTTATCTAACTTAATTTCTGCTATCATATTATTTTTAATATTTATTAACGTTAAAGGTAAATTTAAAATTAAAGGCTAAAAAACACTATTTCAAAATAGACCTTTATTATTGCATCCTGCTATAAAATAAGGCTCATAGTAGATTTTCATAAAAAATAAGAGCACCCTGCAATTGGCTGCTCTTATGTGATTAGAGGTTTTTTCTGAGTATTAAGTAGGACACGAAGATCTTGTCCTACTACATAATATATGCTTGTACTTATTATTTCGTGCATGTATTAAGCACCATGTTCAGGTACTTAATATATGCATAGTCATTGCTAAAAAATCTACTCAATTATTCACTGTACAATTTCATATTTATAAATTAAAAAACATCCTCAATGGATGTTTTTTATCTAACGATTTTAAGCTTCCATAAACTTAGCCGGTACACCAATTTTTTCAACTACAGAAGATATATTAGTAGGATTAATCATTACATTTTCAATACATACTAATTTATTTTCTAATATCCCATTCTCTGTAGTAATAAGTTCTTCAAACCGATCTAAAGTCATTGAGAATTTATGTTCACTTCCACCATTCATACTAACTTTTACATACTTCATAGTGTCACCGCCTTTCATAATAATTTACCTTTCGACAAGAAGGCGCTTACATCCTTTTTATTTACTCTTAGATTTCTCACGTTTACATATATTTTGAGAACGGAAACTACTATTATTCACTCACAAAATTATTGCTAATAAAAAAGATAAAGATAAAAATGCACAAAGTGGAATATATAAACCGGTATCCATTCTTGCAAAGTGCGTATCTTTTTGTCGTTTAAAGATACCAAAATAGTTAAATTCACCAATTACTCTAATAGAAAAGACGATCATACAAATCCAGGAACCGACTTGAATAATAACATTAGGAACTGCAAAATGAACAATATTTGCTTGTTGCAACAAAATTATTGCTGCCATACTTAATAATAATGCAATGAACAATGTCATTCCGGCGCGAGGTGTAAACGCCTTTTCCCCTGATTTAGTTGGAATAACGCTATTTGTCCCCCAATTACCTCCGAAAGCCCAATATACATGTAAAAAGCTAACTAAGAATAATATACAAGCAGATATATATGTAATGATAAGCATTTTATCCTCCCCTTATTTTAGTTCCTATCTATAAAATATGCTATTCCCCTCCGCAATAGCAACCTTCATTTCATTACATAAAAAAACCGTAATGATTTATCAATATTAAGATAAGTCATTACGGGGTTATTAAACTTCATTATGCATTATACCTATTTCTTCGGCGTTCCATCCTTGTTTGACCTTGAACTGCATTTTCTTTGTATGGATCTATTTGCTCTGTCATTTCATATGTTGCAACTGGTTCTTCGTACTTATACTCATGGATTTTTTCTGGCATTTTACTTTTAGATTCTTTCCCACCAAACTTAAATAGTTTCATCTTTAATTTCGGTAATCTTGGAAGACGAATCTTAAATGATAATCTTTTGCGTTTCTTTTTTGGTCCAAGTAGATTTATATTTTCTTTATTATTATCTTTCTCTTTGCGGTGAATGAACATCGCAAGTAATCCTCCTATTACAAGTCCTCCAATTAATAGTAATATATATACATAATGGCTTGTCATTAAACTCATTATGCGTTCAAGTATGACTAACGACTGTACTTCTTTTATATCCCATAGTAAAGCGGCCCATAATGAGAATAAGCCCAAAGTAAGTCCATATGTACGAAAACGGAATAAACATGGAATTAACGCGACACATGCAGCAATTTTCGCATTTGCTATGATTGAGCTTGTTGCAATATCTTGATGCCAAATAACTAACAGTAGTGTTATAAATGGCGCATACGCTATCCAACTGCATATACGTGAATACATCTTTTTAGCAAAATAACTACCGAAACTAGTAAAAAATAAAAGCCCTCCAATATATATAGATTGTTCTAGAGGGATTTGCTTTGTAAGTCCTGCAATTGGAAAGAGGCCGCTCAGTAGCATTAAGAGCACATCTAATTTCTTCACAATTCCCCATTCCTTTCAAATTTTTTCAATTAATAAAAATCGTTTTTCCATATGAAATAGTTTTTGTATTTCTAAAAAACATATTAATCCTGTCTGCACATAAAGTAAATATGTAAACGAAAAGATACTTGACAAAGGATATCCTTATTTACATAAAAAAATGACAAATCCTGATCGATATAACGAGCAGGATTTGTTTACTAGTATTTAAAGTAGAATAATTGAATCTTTCTTTTCTACTTTTACTACATCTACATCCAATTCATCATCAAATTCTTTAAACTCTCTTGCATCTATGTCAGTAATATAACTCTTTATTACTTTTTCCATATGCATGGAATATGTAATGTGTACATTCTTTTTCGAAAGCATACTAGAATTACAGCACATGTAATGTATCATTTTAGCGATATAATCCCTTTCTACAGGTTTTACACCTAATGGTAGAATTTCAAGTATATATCGCTGAAAAATCCCACTACAATTAAGTGAATATTCACCAGTACTATAATACATCCCTTTTTGATCTGCATATAAGCCAATGCTATCTAAAGCATCATCACATTCTATTACACCGTAACTTGGTACATCAAAACCTGTATTTATTCTAATAATATTTAAATTTGGAACCTTTAACACCTCTGGAACAATATCAGGTAAAATATCTATATTAATTTCTTTATTTTGTAACTCTTTTATCCAATACCTTCTCAAATTTGCATCTCCAATGAAATAAACTTGTTCATTTTGTTCTTTTGCATATTGTACAATTTCCATTAATGTTTCGGAAACATATTGTTTAAAAAGAGCTCCCATATCATTTCTCTTTGATGGTTGTGGTAAAAATGCATTATGTTTATTTATATTTAATAATACGTAATCAATCGTTTGCCATTCTGTATTCCCATATAATTTATATAAAATTTCTTTTCCTTTTATTTTTGAAAGAATAGGTAAGAAATCAAATTTCGATATTCGTTCAATTGATAAATTAACATATATACAAGGTAAATTTATCTTATTCCAACTACGCTTCAAAAATCCTTTTTGCTCTAATAAACTAAAAACACTATTTACAATTGTTTTACGAGATACACTTTGGCCTATAAATAAATTAATAAATGTTGAAATACGGTTTGCTCGTGCAAATCCCTCTCTAATGATTTGTTTTGGATCAATTTTTTCTCGTCCATCACAATTTTTCAATGCGATTAATGCTAATGTCGCATCACTGCGCTCGCCCGCGGTAGCATAGACAGCTTTCGTAACATCATCTACAAGATTTGTTTTATATTTTTGGCAATATTGCATTTTATATGGATTTTGTAACACCTTTTCAATATTGTATCTCACAATCTTTAATAACACTGGAAAATCTGTATTCAATACATAAGAATTTTCACCAACTTTAGTCAAAACAATTTGACTCTCAAGTAATGCTTGTTCTATTTCCAGCACTATATCTTCAGACCAAACTTCTAATGTTAATGTCTCTAATCCTTTTGGTGCAAATAAAGGAAAGAATTCATTTTTGTTATTTGTTACTATCTTTTTACATTCTGGAAGTATTGTGAAATAAGAGAATTTACGCTGAAATTCTTTAAATAAATACTCTCTTTCCTTTACTTTTATACCCGGTTCTATTTTAGTACCTTGAACTTTATAAATTCTCTCATTGTATGGAAATAACACCCTTTTATTTTCCCCTACAATATAATCTTTCGGATATTGGAGAATATGGTCTAAATCCACCTCTCCCCCTATTTGAAAATCATCTTTTAAATTTCTAAATATTTTAATCCATTTCATACCGGTTGTAGCTTGTTGTATTTTTAGTTTTACAAACCGTATTTTTTTATTATTTGACGCAAACTCTGAGGTAGAAATCAATATCATGCCTCGTTTCCGTCTTAAAAGTAAAGGAATATCTGGGTGATTATATTCTTGATAAAATCTCCGAATCCCTATTGAAATATTTAATAATGGAGCGTTCTCACCACCGCGGGTTATGCATTCGAATCGATATACATAGGAGAAAAAATCTTGTGTTTTTTCATCTTTTATCGGCCCTGACATCGCCTCACAAATATTTTGTGATCTAAGAGGAGAAAAATAGATTTCTTCTTCATTTGTATTTTTTAAATATATAGGACGCTCACAAAAAATATGTGAGATTAAAGCGGGCACCCACTTAGAATACGTTTCATTATCATGTAGTACTGGCAAATTAGAAATCAAATCGGATTGCCATTCATATTTTGGGGGTTCTACTAATCTATTTGGTTTCCAATCATGAATAATCTCATACCAACTTTGAAAAATATAATCGAGCTGCTCTTGTCTAATAGGTTCTTTCGATACAATCCATGGTGTATTTTCATTTAATACGTACGGATTATGCTGAATAAACAATATATCCGAAAACATATCATACAATCTTTCATTCAAACGTTTCAACTTACTCGTTAATAAAAATGTCTTATAATGTATCTCTACGATGTCCAACCATTCAATAGGAAAGTATATAAATGATACCTTTTCATTTAAAAGGGGGTCTACTATATTTTCAAATGTTAGCAGCCTTAATTTTTTCATAAAATGATTCCTTCCTTTCTTCAGTTGTCTTGATTATCAAAAAGCTAGAACAATAGTTACTTAATCTAATCCATTTAAATCAAGTATTTAAAAGAAAAGTAAAAACTATTTATCTGAATAAAACATTATCAAATCGACTCTTTTAACAATTAAAAGTAATTATCATATACAGCACCTCATATATTTATATTTTAATACATTTAAATTATACAATTTATATAATGTATTGTACTTATCATTTACAAAAAATTTACAAAAAACTAAAAAAGAACACCTTAAATCGGCGCTCTCTTTACAAATATTAAGCGTTATGTAATTGAACATATAGATAACAGTAATCCTCCAAATGAAATTGTTCCTAGTAAACCTACTACAAATCCTGTTAAACAAATACAATCAGCAAGACAAATAGAAGACTGCGATAATGGAACGAATGACCTACTTGTACCCGAACCATATTGTTTTATCTTCTCATAATTCATATCTAACATTAAATGTAGACATGTTACACCCTCCTCAATAGTATGTACAGATTCTTTTTCTAATCGCTCCAATAATTTACTATCAAAAGCAACTGCTAGAGGGTACTGCTTATCCGATTTCATATTTTGATAAATTAGTTGCAAACGAGATAATATATTATTTTTCTTCTTTTCAGATGTTACTGTACATTTCATATTATTAAATTCATTTAATAACAGTGATAATTCATCTCTTTTTCCGTATAAATCTTTAGCTATTTTTCTCTTTAGTTTATACGAATGGAAAATAGATTTTAGTTCAACCATATTCATACACTTCCTAATTACATAGTATTTACCCTATTGTTTTGTAGATAAACAGTACTTTTTAATCTTATTTAAAATACACTTAAGCAACTTATTTTACTATCGATTAACATTACATTAACCTTACACGGTTGTAATAAAATCATTAGCTAGAAGGAAGAAATGCCCAAACTAGACAGATATTTAATGATAAAACCATAAGAAAAAAACAATGATTAGATTTTAAATCTAGTCATTGCTTTATCCATCACATCTTGATTACATCTATATATCTTATTGTTACTCTTTCACTTGAATGATTGAATATATCCATTAATAATGGCTATATTCTTTGTCGGCACGTACATATAACTAATGTTTTTTAATTGATAAAGTAAAACTTTAATCAGCTCTCACCAATCGGGCTTTTATGGGCAGTCCGCCACCTAACTTCTCTTTGCTCTCGCTGAATTTTTTGGGGGATGTTACTACCCGCAACTAGCAAGATAGATGTTATCAATATTCATACGTTACAATAGTACCGGTAGTATCAGTAAAACCATCAAAACAGTTAGAGCAACCACCACAGCCGCCACAACCGCCACAGCCTCCGCAACCAAAACAACCGAAGCAGCCAATACAACGGAAGCCACCACAACGGAAGCCGCCACAACGACCTCCCCCACAACCACCACAACGACCACAACCGCCACAGCGACGAGCAGCATCTTCAATATAGTAATATGGATATTGGTTTTGCTGGTCCCAATAGACAATATTTCCAGAGCGGTAATCATTAAGGCTTAACGCTTGTAGTTCTTGTTGAAACTGATTCATTTTCATAACCTCCGTTTATAAAATACAACCTCATCGATACTTCCCTATATTCCTGTTCGTTACATCTAAGTAGAAATAGCGCTATAAACTAAGTTCAATACGTACACCAACAAAGTATGACTTATCACTAGATGATGCACCTTGTTCATATACCTATTTTTACTATGGGCTCATTTTTATAAAGTGAAACTTTAATCAGTGGGGTTTTGTTCATCCCCTACCTAACTTCTTTGCTTCCGCTGAATTTTGAGGTGGGGGGCTTACTGCCCGGCAAATAGCGGGATAAATAAAAATTAAAAAATATGAATTCTAGCGTCATATCTTCATACTTACTAAGTTCAATTAATTTCTCAATAATTATGATGCCATATCCTATATATTTCCGTCTGCTGCTTAGATTTTTCTGTACTGTAAATGGCTTTCGCTATAACACCTCCAAGTGACCGGTTTCTATGACGGATAAGAAATTCCAACAAAAAAAGCCCTAATTAGGGCTTTTCATTCTATTTCTCCAGTAAAACTCTCTATGAAATTCCTAATAGAAAAAAGACACACTTAGATTGATGCGTCTTTTTGTGATGCCTCTTTTGTGAAATCATATAAAGCAATTGCGCCTAAAAGAACAAGTATCCCTTGAGGAACATCTAGCAAAATAGTTTTCCAAATTTCTGGAATTATCCATTTAATATCTGCTGCTGTTTCAAGATATGTTTGGAAATAGCTGATTGTAAAATTAATTATCCCTAAAAATAAAAATAACGATAAACCAAATCGAATTAATTTCTTATTTGTAAACATATAACACCTCTCAAAATTCATTGGATATTCCTGCTTTTGCTTCTTTATATTTCCATATATCTATATCTGATTTTAACACATAAAGAGCTCAAAAAAATACGATATGCATATTTGCATATCGTATTAACAACACTCCATGATAATTTAGAAATTCCTGCAAAGAAAAAACAACTCCGTTACAGCTAACAGCTCGGGTTTCTTTTCTTATTTAACTTCATACCACCAACATTTACGTTCTTTAATTGTAAAATAAATGTGACAGAAGTTTATCCAGTTAATACGTAGACAAGTAAATGAGCTAAATTATCGATATTCTATTTCGCCATATCCGTAGCACTAATGACTTTACGCAAATTTGACAAGAAAAAATATATAGATAGGTATGATCCAGACCTATCTATAACATTACTTCTATTCTTTATCCAATTACGTCTTTTACGTCTGTATCCACTGGCCACTTTTCTAATGTATAAGCCATTTCCCAAAATGAATATTCATATTGACTGCTAATAATAAAATGCTGTTTCATACGTTTGCGGTCTGCCTCTGTTACTTTTTCAGCGATAGTATCTAAACGTGTAATTTGTTCTTCAACTAGCGTACGGAACCAATCAGATCCATAAGCAGAAATCCATTCGTTATAGATTGGCTCTTCCGGCTGGCACTCTTTTAAGCGTTCGCCAATTTCATAATACAACCAATAGCAAGGTAAAATCGCTGCAATGATATCTCCTAAATGCCCTTCATACGCAACACGATACATATGTGAAGTATACGCATATGCAGTTGGCGCAGGAATAAAATTATCTTTTTCTTCATTCGTTATCCCTAGTTTTTTAGCAAAATTCTCATGTAAAGATAACTCTGCTTCATATGTATTTTGAGCATGATGTGCCATACGAGCTGTCGTCTCTAATTCAAGAGCTTTTGCAGCTCCTAAAGTTTGTACTCTAGCAAAATGACTCAAATAATATGAATCTTGAAGCACATAATAACGAAAACTAGCTAAATCTAACGTTCCTTCACCAAGTTTTTTTACAAAAGGATGGTTAAAACTCGCTTCCCAAATTGAATCTACTTCTTTACGTAATGATTGTGAAAAATTCATTTAAATCCCTCCAATAATATATAAAATATAAGTATTTATCCACAATTATTAAAGCTGTAAAATAAAAAAACTTTCTTTACAGGCGTAAAGAAAGTGAAATCGACAGTATTTATTTACTCATTAAATAGCAACGTCTTTCCCACTTCCCTACGCTGGCATTAACCAGATCAGGTACTAAGAGTCTCAAAATCACATTTGATCTCAGCCTATAAAAGGCCCCCCTAGTGGATAAATATTTTGTTTTTATAATGTATTCATCATAGCATACTTCGTGAAACTGTCAAAAAAATTCGTTATATAATTCCCTTAAAACCCTTCTTCTTTTCTAACTTTTAATGATGTTTCAATAATCATATCTAATAGTTTGCTATAACTAATCCCCGCTGCTTCTGCACTTTTTGGCAATAAACTTGATTGTGTCATCCCTGGTAATGTATTAATTTCCATTACATATGGAATTCCGTCCTTCACCATCATATCAACTCTTGCATAAACACTACATTTTAATGCTTTATAACAAGCAAGTGACGCTTTATTTACACGTTCCTTAATTTCTGCTGGAAGTTCGATAACTTCCTCAACTGTACTAGTATCATCATATTTTGCATTGTAGTCAAAGAACTCGGCTGCATGTCGAATTGAAACTATAGGTAACTGTTTTCCATTCAGAATTGAACATGTAATTTCATCACCTTTTATATACTTCTCAATTACTACTTCAGAATCCCATTCGAATACAGTTTCTAGCATTGAGATCAATTCATTTTTATTATAAACGATTTTCACTCCGACACTCGATCCGCCAGAGTTTGGTTTTACTACTAATGGAAATCCTAACTTATCTAACTCATCAAGATTTAGATCCTCCATTTTTGTAAGTTCAATCCAATCTGGTGTTTCTACACCTTCATAACGTAAAATCTTTTTCGAAATATTTTTATCCATACATATACTGCTAGATAACATATTACTTCCGCTATAAGGAATCCCTAAACTCTCCAGTGTTCCTTGAACTGTCCCATCTTCTCCGTATTTTCCGTGTAATGCGAGCAACGCAAAGTCAATGTCTTTCGCTTTTTCAACTAAATCTATTTTTTCATTTAATGGAATTGGAACTATTTCATACTTATTTTTATCTAAATGAGCAATCATTTCATTCCCCGTCATAATTGAAACTTGTTTTTCAGACGATACCCCGCCCATAATAACACCGATTTTCATTTTCTCAACTCCAAATTTCATTTTTTAATGTATCACCAATTATTTTAATTCCCCGAACTATTTCTTCTTCTTTCAAGCGCGAAAACCCTAATCGGAAAGTGTTCGCTCCTTCTCCATCAGAGTAAAAAACATCTCCAGGTGAAAACGTAACGCCTTTCTCATAACACTTTTGTAAAAGTGTGCGGGCATTCATATGCTCTTCTAGCTCTATAAATAAATGCAGTCCACCATCTCCAGTCATTCTTTTAAAAGGAATGTACTGGTTACATGCCCCGACAGCTAACTCATATTTTTTCTTATAAACAGATCTTGCCTTTTTTAAATATTTCTCAAAATATCCCTCATGTAAATATTGAAACAGAACAGCTTGATCTAACGTAGATGTGTGGATCGTTCTTGCTCTTTTTACGCTTTCTAAATAATGAATCAGCTCTTTATCTGCAATAATCCAGCCTACACGTAAACCAGGGAAAAGTACCTTTGAAAAGCTACTAATATAAATCACATTATTGCCAGCTCCAGCAAAAGTTAATAATGGAGCTAAATGTGAACCTGAATAACGTAATTCTTCATTAAATCCGTCCTCTATAATAGGAACCTTGTATTTTGAGAATAACCTCATCAATTCCGTTCTTTTCTCTGAACTCGTAACAATACCGGTTGGATTATGATAAGAAGGAATTAAATAAGCAAAATCAAAATCTTTTTCACGCAAACTTTTTTCAACTTCATTCGTATCAATACCATCCTCATGCATATCAATCCCATGAACTTCAAGTCCATGTAAACGGAAAAGCTTAAGTGCAGCGTGGTGAGTTGGATTCTCACAAATGACACGCCCGGATTTTTTTGATAAAGAAGAGAGTACAATATCCAATCCTTCTGTAAATCCATTTGTAATTAGAATATCTTTATTCGAAATGTCTACACCTTTCATTTCCATGTAATGAAGTAAATAATTCATTAACGGTCTATATCCCTTTGCATATCCGTAGTTCAATACGATGTCTCCTTCAATGGACATACGAGTAAGAAAAGCTCTTTTGAAATTTTCAACATCAAATAGCTTCTCATCCGGGGCTATACTATTAAAAACAATCATTCCCTTTTCCCAACGAACACCATGTTTCATTAAATCTAATTCATCCGCTAATGCGGTCACTGTATTAAGTTTCTTTTTCCAATCTATTCCAATAGACGAAGTGTTAGATATATCCACCTTCGCAACAAAGTTCCCTTTTCCTTTAACTGCATAAATGAGTCCTTCTTGCTCTAAATCTGCATAAGCAGCGAGTACAGTGTTTCTACTCACACTTAGTAATTCACTTAGTTCCCTTGTTGATGGGATTTTTTGATCCCCGAGCAAATGCCCTTTCATAATCATCTTCTTCAAATAATCTTTCAACTGAATATAAACGGGACGATCTTTAACAACTTTAAAATCCTTAAACAATTCCTTACCCCCTGCAATCATTTTTGCATATTTATTTCATTCTCAAAAGGTCCACGACATATGTATTTTTTATAAAGGGCGGTACGGTCTTACAAATCTTTTCGATATAAGTTAATTACATCTTTTAAAGCTGCAGCTGCAGCGCCTCGTGGATTAGAAGCCCCACCAATTGTAGTAACTTGTCCCATCGTATCTGTAAAGAACGTAATTCCTTTTTCGGTTCCATTTACTTTTGCTAACGGATGATTTTTTTCTATTTGGCACGGTTCAACATTTAAATTCACATTGCCTCCCTCATCCTTATATGTTGATGCTATTAATTTAATAATTTTATGTTGTTCCTTAGCATTTCGAATTTGCTGTTTTGTAACGTGCTCGATTCCTTTTATATGTATATCAGTAAGTGTTTTCTCTGTTTCCATTAAGCTGTTTGTCAAAAGTAACAATTTACACGCACTATCTGAACCACTTATATCTAATATAGGGTTCGTCTCAGCAATTCCTTTATTTTGTGCTTCTTTCAGTGCTTCTTCAAATGTCATATCTTCCTCATACATTTTCGTAAGAATATAATTAGTTGTTCCATTTAATATTCCTTCTATTTTTTCAATACTGCAACCGGCTAAACTAAATTGTCCGATATCTAGTGTCGGTAGTGCAGCGGCTGTTGCACCGCTATATCGAATTCGTATATTTGCGCCTTTTGCTGCTTCATTTATTTCTCTCCAGTTTGTAACGAGCGCACCTTTAGAAATTGCTACTATATTCTTCATATCTCGCATAAGAACCTAAGAAAAATGCATTCCCCATCAACACTTTATTCATCGTTATATGAGGCAAATGTAAACCTGTTATAGGTGCTGCTTGTGATGCATGTCCACTATAGGATAAATAATACACATCTGGTTGCGTCTTTACCCAATTATTTAACTCCTTTGCACCATCTGTACTTAAGTCCCATTGACTTATATCTTTTGTATTTTTCCAAAGTGAACTATTTAGAATACGATTACTATATTGGAAAAAGGACTCTCCAGCATTCTTCTTTATACCCCATTGATCCAATTTAAAATCATATAATGATAAATTATTGTTTCCTCCAAAGCTTGCAGCTGTAATGAGTAAATCTTTAACGAACGGCAGTAGAAGACTACCATCCGCAAGTGTTGTACCGTTGTGAGGGGTTGCTAATGTTGTAACACTATGAACGTATGATTTTCCGCCTTCAAATAGTGGTGATATTTTGGTGTCTGGGTGATTTTTCACATAATTCTTTTCTTCAAAACTACCTTCTTTTAATAGCTGTACTAATGTTCTAATCGTTTGTCCACCCATGCTATGTCCAACTAAATGAACTTTATTTGTTTCACTCCAATTCGGCGCAAAACCACTATAAGTTCTGCCAAAACGATTATGTCCATGTTTCTCAGCATGGACTGCACCATAGTCTACTGTCCCACCGCTAATTTGTGCATACAATTCACATGCACGATCCCAGTTACTAGAAACAGGTCCAACAGCTGCGGTATGTACCGTATAACCATTTCGTTTCAAATCTTCCTGTATATCATGAACACCACCCCAATATTTTACGCCAAGCATTTCTTCTCTACCCCATCCAGCAAATCCATTCACCAATATGATAGGATAATTATTTTGTTGCCTCTCTTCAGCGTATGATATTTTCGCTGCGAATGAACATACGGTCACTAATGCAAAAAAACATATTTTTAAAAATAACTTCCCCATACTTTCTCCCCCTAATAAAACGTTTACATTTTTCTTTTCAAAAAAATAACAGAATAATTTAATAACTTAAACATAATGTAAAGTATTTTATATACGTTGTATATATAGAAAACATATACAAATGTTGATAAATATTAATTCAAGTAAATATTTACTTTTTACAATACAACTTATAAATCTATTTATTTAGATTTATAATTAGATATAGTTTCCTCATGTTAAAAAGATTTAAAAACCATAAGAAAACTAATCTCATTGCTTGAAAAGGAGGAAAAATCATGCAAATCGGATCAAATATTCATACATTGTCTCAACCTACTAAAATAACTCCATCTAATCTTGAGCATAATACTATCTCTTCTACTAAACTTGAAAGTAAGAAAATAAATGATCCTATCAAGTTTGATATTCGTTTATCTGAAAAAGAAATGAAACAGCCTGAGCATAAATTTAATGAATTAGATTTATGGAAGATGTTAAAGGATAAAGGTGTTCCCTTATGGATCATCCTTGAAATGCTACAAAAGGCTCGTAAAGAAAAAGAAGCCCAAAATAATTCAGTTCAAAATTCAAATGGGATTGAGGAAACAAACGAGACTCGATTAAATGAAGTAATGTAAAGCATAATAATTGATTTGTCTATAAACTAAAAAGAGTTCGAAGCTGATGAAATTTTTATCAACTCCGAACTCTTTTTTAAGGTTTTTGGCCAATCGTTACAAATTGAAAAGATACTTCTCCTTCCAAACCTTTAATTAGCTTTTTTACTTTGACATTTTCATTAACCATTGTATTATCTGTCGACATTTTAGGTCTTTCATCACCTAGAGATTTCTCTAATTGAAGAAGGTGCATTTTCGTTTCATTTGCTTTTATTTCCTTATATACGCTATTTTTTGCTACAATCACATACGATTGCGTTGGATATTTACGAGTGTTTCCTATCCAAGTGTCACTATCGTATGTAACAGGAATCTCATTTCCTTCTATTTTAATACTTTTCATAGTCTTTTCGTCTTCATTTGTAAACAATAGTGATCCTTCTTTTGGGAATTTTGGTAACGTATCTAAAATATAATTTGAGCCATTACCTCGTTTATGAAAAATTTTTTCTTTAATCAGTGCTAGTGCTGTAGATTCATTTAAAATTAATACATGTCCATTTCCAACTTCACCTTTTTTCACAGAAAACACTTCATTTTCTTTCGTAATTTCCTGATAACGATTAATAATTGGTGAAATATTATTTTCATCTCCAATAATTAATACACCGTTTGCAGGAAATGATTTATCCTTTTTAGAGCATGAACTAAAGCTTATTAAAAGTATTATAGTTAACATAAAAATAGTTAAAGTTCTTTTCATCACGGTTCCTTTCATAATTCATATCATTTTTTACATGCTTTTCTGTAATTTTATTAGTTGATATCCTTTATTGCTCCATAGTCTTATAAAGCTTTTGTAGGTAACGCCAACGAGTAATAAAGAAATATAAAACTTGTATACATATAAATGAAATTAAAATAAAAATCGAGCTATTTAAAATAGAAAAACTAACTAATTGTTGCAGTGCCGTATACGCTACTACAGTATGAATCACCGCAACAGCAATCGGTAAGAAGAACATTAATAATAACTGTCTCGTTACAACTTTCTTTAGCTCCCGTTTACTTAACCCCATTTTCGAAATCATTTTATACTGCTGTTGATCACGATTCAAATCAGTATATAATCGAAAATAAATAAAACTAGCAGCAAATGTAAAGAAAACGATTCCGACTAAAACACTTGCCATAAGTAATAAACCATTCTTTTGCTTTGCCTCCAACAAGTTTAATGTTAAAGCTTCAAAGTAGAAATCTCTGTCCCTAAGATCTTTATCGAATATACTCTTTAATTGATTGGAAATCTCTTTCGTTTTTATCCAATCATCTACAACAAATCCGTAAGTACGATGTTGAATATCTTCATCCTCTGGATTACTCGTCAGAGGAATTTCATCATACACATGATCTTGAACAGCAATATAAATACTACTAGAATCATGTGGTAAAACTAAATTCTCTACAGTTTTCTTCACACGAAATGTCTTTGTCCAATCTCCTTGAATGACTTCAATACTTTTTTTGTAGTCACCATTTTTAAATTCTTGCTTTTGTGACACCCTCCCAGGGATTAGTAAAATTTCATCTTCTTTTTCAATCGTTTCATGTTGGTACCCGAGTGCTCTCGTAAGTTCGTTATATTCACTTAATTTCAATACATTTACGTTACTTTCTGTAAATTTACTTGAAGATGAAGCCATTCGATACGGAATATTTGCATCCAAGAGATGTTTTTTTATAATAGAGAGATGTTTATCTACCAATTTGTTGTTTTCAGAGCTTTCATACAGAAATGTATATGGGTTTGTCATCCACACTAAATTTCTATTACCAATAGCAGCTGTTGTACCAATAGCTGTAAAAGCAACTGCTGAAATAATAGATACAATAAAAAACATCGTTGCATTATCTTTCATACGGTAAATTAATTCAGAAAACGTTAATATATTTGTTCTTTTTAAAAAGAAAGATTCTCTCCTTTTAGCAAGATGTAATATATAAACGCTACACTGTGTATATAAAAAGTACGTTCCTATAATTACTAGTAAGACACCCATTCCAAGTGTAGTAAAACTGGAACTTGAAATAAAGCGAAATACTGAGAAATATCCATATCCTATACTAATTAAAGAAAGCAGTGATAATAAAATTGAAGATTTCGGTTCAGGTTTTGGTTTTTCCTCTGCTCGAATAAGTTCGACAAGTTCCGTTATTTTTACCATTTTAAATGTAAATAGTGAAACAATGAAAAATAAGAAAAGAAAAGTGATAACTGTTAATAATACAGCCTTCACTGGTGTATAAAAAGGCAAACCATTATTAATCATTAATACACTTGCGCTTATCAATAAAACTAGTTTAGAAAATATGAGTCCAATGAAAATCCCTATACAAATTGAACCAAGTCCAATCAACATATTTTCAATTAATAATAATTTCTTAAACTGTCTCATTGACATACCTTGCATCATTAATATGCCAAATTCTTTCTTACGAGTTTTTAAAAATGAACTAACTGAATATAAAATAAAGAAAAATGAAAATACAAAAATCAAACCTTGCGAAATTGTAAATCCCATCGTACCATATGCACTCATTGTTGCACTTGTTGATTTTAATTCCCCTTGTAAATCAGGATGAAATAATAAAAGAGCATACGTAAAGAAAACCATAATAGAAAATGTACTACTTAAAAAATGGGCAGCATATGTACGCTTATTACGAAAAATATTATTAAATGCGAACTGACGAAAAGTCATGCCTTTTCCCTCCTAACAAAGAAAGAACATCCATAATCTTTTGATAAAAGGCTTGTCTGCTTTCACCACAATAAATTTCGTTATATAGTTGACCATCTTTAATAAAGATTACTCGGCTGCAAAAGCTCGCTGCATACGGATCATGTGTAACTAACATCATCGTTGCTTTTTCTTCTTTATTAAGAGTATCAAGCATCTCCATTACATCATTTGAAGATTTAGAGTCCAAGTTCCCTGTTGGTTCATCTGCAAGTAATAATTGCGGCTTATGAACGATCGCACGAGCGATTGCTGTTCTTTGAGCTTGTCCCCCTGATATTTCAAATGTTCTTTTATTCAAGATATCTGTAATATTTAACTTCTCTGCAATCTCTTCCAATCGCTTGTTCATTTCTTGCACGGAAACACCATCTAAAGTCATCGGCAATACGATGTTTTCTTTTACAGTAAGTGTGCTAAGAAGATTAAATGATTGAAAAACAAATCCTAATTGTTTTCTGCGGAATAACGCTAAATCTTCTGATGATAATTGGAAAGGATTTGTGCCATTTATTAAAATTTCTCCCGATGATGGAGAATCAATAGTAGATACCATATTTAATAACGTTGTTTTTCCACTACCAGATGGCCCCATAATCCCTACAAATTCACCTTCTTGAATTGATAAATCAATATCAACTAATGCTTTATAAGGTACTTTCCCTTTATATACTTTACTAATACTTTTTGCATGTAAAATTTCCATGTATATTCTCCCTTCATTTGCACGTCTCATAACAGAGTGTAAATGAATTGTCTTACAGCTCATATTGATTCGTCTTTCATTTATCTTACACGCTTGTAAGATTTCTAAAAAAACTGATAATAAAACTTTTTTTAAACTGAAATTAACGCATAACTATCTTATAATAATTGTATAGTAGCAGGAAATACAAAGTATATGAAACCTTTATTATATAAATGAGAAAAGACCGATTGCTTTATCGGTCTTTTACTACCCAACGTTATATTTTTATCCACTCAGATCTTCTCAATATATAATGATTATATATTTGATTTTCCATCCTCTGTTGGCTCTTATAAATAAACCCACATTTTTCAATAACTTTATTTGATGCTACATTGTTAATTAAAGCAATTGCGTTAAGGACATTTAAATTTGTTTCTTTAAACAAAAAGTCAATTAAACCTTTAGTCGCTTTTGTAGCATAGCCATGATTTTGATGTTCATTTGAGATAGCATACATTATCTCTCTGTTTGGTGAAGGGAGTTCTTCTTTCATACCTGTGCAGCACCATCCAATAAATTCATTTGTGGTTTTCTTAAATATTCCTAGTCTTAATATGTGATCATCTATGTTAGTCGTAGTTCTCACTGCATGAAGAAACGCTTTATTTTCTGGTATTTCATAATTTACAACCCAATTAACCCTTTGTTCTTTCGTCGATTTCCAGTCCGGTAAAAACTTTTCTATTTCCGGTTGATTGGATATGTTATAAATACTCTCTGCATCTTTAGTGGAAAACTCTTGTAAGTAAATTTCACCACAATCTAGCCTAAATAACTTAGCGGAATTTTCTATTTCCATGACCATCCCCCATTGCCATCAACCTAAGCTTTTGAGATACCCCCATACCGAAATTTTCACCTTTTTACAGTTGTTTATGAGAATTCAGCTCATTTTTTCGTTTTCGGGAACAATCAATTTCTTAAGTTGATGGGTATGTGATAATGCATCCATTTGAACAAATTTTCCTTTTCCATACCGATCACACACCTTTTGTAGAGTAATAGTATCAGCATATCCCAGTTTAAGAAGCTGATTACGAAATTTTTAGAATTTTTTCGCGAGAATCCTCCGAAATGTAATACGGACTTTAAATATTTTCATTTATAATTCTCTATTTGTCTATACTTTTCATACCGCTGTTGTATAAGCTCTTCCGAGGATAATAGTATCAATTTTTTCAGAGATGATTCGATTACAGATTCAATCACTTTTGCCTGTGATTTTATATCATTTTGTGCTCCACCTTTAATTTCAGGAATGATTTCATCAATAATTCCTAAATGTTTTAAATCTTTTGCTGAAATTTTCATATGTTCAGCAGCTTCTGGAGCATACTTAGCGTCCTTCCATAGGATAGATGCTGCTCCTTCTGGCGAAATTACCGAGTACCATGAATACTCTAACATATGGATATGGTTACCGACACTAATGCCAAGAGCTCCACCACTTGATGCCTCTCCAATTACAATACAAACAATTGGCACTTTAAGTGTAGCCATTTCAAATAGATTTCGAGCTATCGCTTCAGAAATTCCACGTTCTTCAGACCCTTTCCCTGGATAGGCGCCTATTGTATCAATAAATGTAATAATAGGGCGATTAAATTTATCAGCTTGTTTCATAAGTCTTAGCGCTTTTCTATAACCTTCTGGATGTGCCATTCCAAAATTTCTTTCTATATTTTCCTTTGTATTTCTACCTCTTTGATGACCAATAACCGTAACGGGCATCCCTTTAAATTTTGCAATACCACCTATCATTGCTTTATCATCACCATATAATCGATCACCATGAAGTTCGAGAAAGTTTGTAAACAATAAAGGTATATAGTCCAATGTCGTGGGCCGGTTACGTAGCCTTGCAATTTGAACTCGTTGAAAAGGTGTAATATTAGAATGAATTTTATCTTGCATTTTATTTAAACGTTTTTCTAATACATGAATTTCTGGCGATAAATCTACATTATTTTCTTTAATTCATCAAATTTCTCTTTTAATTCAATAATAGGACGTTCAAAATCCAAACTCATTTTACCCTCCAAATGTTATGATTTACCTCACTCTAATCAAAAGACTTAGAAATAGAATCAATAAATAATTCAAAACCATCCACAACTATTTTTTGTTCTGATTCTGATAAATTATTGAGAATACTTTGATAAAATGTAATGGATTGCTCTCTTAAGCAATTAACAGTTGTGTGACCTTTTTCTGTGAGGTGCAGAAAAAGTTCTCTTCTATTTTTTTCATTTACTTCACGATAAATAAGCCCCTTTTTTACTAACTTATCTACCAATCTACTTACAGTTGAAGTCTCTAATCTAAGTTTATTGGATAGTTGCCAAACAGTTAATTTTTCCACCTCTAGTTCCTCTAACGCCATCATTTGAGAAGTTGGTAAAGGTTTTTCAAATGGGCCATTGGGCAAATTTTGAGATTCAAAAACCCCAGTTATTATAATCATTTTCTTAATATCTGTTCTTAGTTTTAAGGCATCTTCTCTTTTCAAATAGGTCACCCTCCTACAACTAATGTATCATACATCAATTGTATTATACATGAATATATTTTTTTCACAAGCTTAACGTAAGCCAATATTACAATAATGGTACGTTAAAAAAGCAAACGGAATACATCCAGCTTGATATGACACAAATGCTGTCTGGTCTAATCCCTGGTGAAACGATGGAAATCCCCGAGGCATACATTGGTCAAAATCAGAAACTTCCAGCACGTGTTATTATCCATCGTTTAACCGATGATCAAACGCAAATACGTCTGAAAAACCAAGAAATACGTTAAAAGAAGAAAGGCATTGTCATGAAGGATAAAAGTAAACGTTTAATGAGCATGAATGTATATATCACGAACACGTCGCTAGAAGAAGTACCGACGAACTACGTGCATTCATTATATTCACTTCGTTGGCAGATTGAAATTTTGTTTAAAACGCGGAAGTCATTCTTTGAAATTGATGAATGTAAAAATATAAAAAGAGAACACCTAGAGTGTCATTTATATGGGCAACTCATAGGCATTCTCCTTTGTTCTTCTACAATGTTTCAAATGCGACAGTTTCTGCTTGAAAAGAAAAAGCAGGAACTGAGTGAATACAAAGCGATTTATATGATTAAAGATTACTTTCCTTTACTGTTTCAAGCGATAGCGGTTGGCACAGAAGAACTTTTAAAAATTCTGCATCGCCTTTATCAACTGCTCAAAAAGAACGGTCGTAAATGTCATAGACATAAGAATATGACCGTCTTTGATATTCTAGGGATTGTGTATAACACGACGGTGAAGCATAGACAAGCTGCCTAGCGAAAAATCACTTTTTAATAGGCTTCTTTAGCATGCCTACTTTTTTATCACTTACTAGTTTTGAAACAAGAAGCATTTCGTATCTAGTAATTTACTTGATTAGCTTGATGGGAATGTAACCATCCCCCTTAATCACGCTTACAAATACATTATAGTGCCTTAATCTGCTTCGTAAGTTCCATAAACCGTTCATCCAGTGCTTTATATTCTTTGTCGTTAGAAGTTAAAAAGCTTAATTTCCCTAATACTTCTTGTCTCTCTGTTTCTAACGTTAAACGTAGCTCTTCAATATCATCTCTTGTTTTCGTAGGTTCTTCTAGCTGCTTTTGTATCGTATTGTTTGAAAACACGAGTTTTGTGTTAGTTGTTTTCTCCAAAAAATATCGATCGTGAGATACAATTACTAATGTTCCGTTATACTCAGCTAATGTATTTTCAAGTTGTTCACGTGAAGGTAGATCCAAGTGATTCGTCGGTTCGTCTAAAATGAGTACATCTTTTTCATCTAAAATATAAGCCATTAGCTTACATTTTACTCTTTCTCCCATACTCATATGCTCAATCGGCTCTTTCCATTGAGAAGCTTGGAACCCTAAATGTTTCATTAAATTTTGGACTTTTCCTCTTTCTTCAAACGTCTCTTTAAAAAATAAATTTTCTGGTGTTTTATCAAGCGGTAAATCAAAAACTTCTTGTGTTAAATAGCCGATGTTCGCAGATGGTGAAATCCATATTTCTCCTTCAGCAGTTTCCGTTCCCATAATCATCTTCAGTAATGTTGTTTTCCCACTACCGTTTGGTCCAACAATCGCAACTTTCTCACCGTGCTGAATTGTAAAATTAACGTTTTCAAATAATACTTTCCCATGAAAGTCTTTTTTTAATTGCTTCACTTCTAAAAAACGTTTTCCTACTTTTTTGTTCGCTTGAATAGAAAACTCAACTGAATACTCTTCTTTCACACGTTCTATTTTCGCTTTCTCCAGCTCTTTTTCAAGTCGTTTTCGTTTTGACTTCACTTGTGCATCCATTCGCTTCGCTTTTACACGATAGAATTCTTTCACACCTTCTTGTTTTGTAGACTGCGCGTGTGCCTTTTGTGACCATGAACTCAATTCTTTTATATGTGTTTCTACTTGTTCTATCTTTTTTTGCTGCTTTTCATATTCACGCTGCTGCGACTTTCTTTTTTGCTCACGTGCTTTCATGTAGCTCGTATAATTACCACTATGCTCAATTAATTTTTTGTCCTCAATTGACCATATTTTTGTTGCGACAACATCTAAAAAATATCGATCATGCGATACAACGATAACTGTACCTTTCATGTTTTTTATTTGTTTAATGAGAAATCCCGTACTGATCTCATCTAAATGATTTGTCGGTTCGTCTAATATTAAGACATTAGGATTTTCAGCAAATCCTTTTGCTAATCGAATTTTCAGCTTTTCACCACCACTTAAAGTATGAAAATCGTTCGTTGGCACACCCCATTTCGCAAGAAGTTCTGCTTCTTTTGCAATTACATCATTACTAATAAAAGATTCTATTTCTTGCTCAACATATGCTGTTGTCATATTCATTTGCATCCATTCAACAGTACCTTTTGAAGGTTCAATCTTCCCATTTATTAATTGAAGTAACGTTGATTTACCAGCACCATTTTTACCGATTAATCCGATAACATCCCCTTGTTTTACTGTCACATTCATTTTCTCTAACAACATATTTTCTTTTATTTCAACATAAACATCATTTAATTTTAATAGTTCTTTCATAAATACCGATCCCTTTCATTAAGGGAGAATAAAAAATCCTCCCAAATAAATTTGGCAGGATTAGTCATTACATTATTTATACCCAAATAAGCTATTGCGCAATATAAATAGCAATACCGTTGTATGGAAATTGGGCAGACTAATCCTATTTTTTAGAAATTGAAATTTATTGAATTTCAACATTTAAAAATAAGATTAGTTAATCATCGTCCACCCATCATTCCTTTCCGTCGTTAATAACCATATTGTACCATACTAGTACTGTATGAGTAAATGCAATTATATGTGCTGTTAAAAAGATTGCTTTCTTTTAGGTTTATTTATCATTCCTTAACTTCATGTTGAATAAGCACAAGTTACATTGATTGTAATACGTCCTTTAGATTTCCCCAGTAGTAAACTTCTAAGCACTCTCTATTATATAAAGTGAAACTTTAATCAGTGGGGGTTTTCTTCATCCCCACTGATTATTAGTTGAACCAATCGGACTTTAATGGGCAGCCCGACCCCCACCTAATTTCTTTGCTTTCGCTGAATTTTGAGGTGGGGGTCTTACTGCCCATTAAAGCGGGATAAATTTTGTATAAAAACAAAATGTTATTCATTATCCAATAATCACTTATTGTTTTTCGATAAATTTTTATTGATTATTCCCTTGTAATAAGCTATTATATCTTTACAGAAAAGATTAATGTAAGGATTGAATTTATGGACAGGACATTAAAAATCACAAAGTTAAATATGTTTTTAAGGATTTTTCTCGTCCCGATTATAGTAGGGATAATTGTTGGTATACTAACTAAATTGGGGCAAGGTATACTTCCTGGACATTGGAATTCATTAGCTAATCTAGGAAGCGTTTGGTTAGTTCCATCCTTTTTTGTGGCTAGCTTTAGTTATTCTAAGCGTACAGCTATACTTTCTGGTATCCTTGCACTACTCGGTATGGTATTAGGCTACTATGGTTATGCAATAGTTATTAAAAATGTAGCTCACTCTATTTATTTTATATCCGTATGGATTGTATGTGCATGTATAGGAGGAACTATCTTTGGAGTTGCAGGTTTTCTATGGAAAGATACTACGGATCCACTTCATAAATTCGGAAGCGCGCTTATTAGTGGCGTTTTTGTAACGGATGGACTTCACATTCTTTTAAATTTTGAAGACTATAGTCACATGTTACCTGTTGGATATACCGAAGTCATAGTCGGGATTATCTTGATTCTTGTATTAGAACGCTCTAATGCTAATCGAATTTCTTCTTTCTTAATGATGGTTCCTATCACTATTTTAGGATTAATTGGATATAAATTATTAAGTTTGTTTACTTAATTAAAATTCATGAAGCTAGCTCTTTCAAAGGGCGAGCTTTTTTCTTACAAAAAACTATTTAAATATTAATAAATTATTAAAAACCTCTCATTTAACAGCCTTATTTATTATTGTGTCATTACACATACTTACACGACCTTTTATTAGGATCATACCAGTCTTTTATATCATTTTATTTAATCCATATAAAGTAAGGCTAAAAAACTTATTTCAAAAGTTCTTTAGCCTGAGTCATTTTTACACATTTAAAATTTAATACGTACAACGGTACCTTTACCAACTTCTGAATGGATTTCTACACTATGTCCTAATTGCTTCGTAATTTCATGTACGAGATATAGCCCCATTCCAGTTGATTCTTTAAAATCTCTACCATTTTCTCCTGTAAAGAAAGGTTTAAACACTCTTGGTAAATCTTGCTTCGGTATTCCTACACCATTATCAGCAATTTCAAGTATAACATTATTACCTTCCTTACAAGCTTTCACTTTAATCTTCTCTCTACTACCAGATGAATATTTAATCGCATTCGATAGTATTTGTCCAATTAAAAATTGTAACCATTTCGCATCACTTTCTACTGTAATGTCCTTATCAATTTCAAGCTCTGGATATACAAAATTCCGGATAAAGAACCGTTTATGCTCATGTACCGAATCATTCACTATTTTATATAGTTGTACTCTTTCTACATAAAAATCTTGTGTAAATGCTTCTAAACGTGCGACATACAGAGCCATTTCTAATCCCTTTTTTAATCGATCAGTTTCCTCATTTATACTTTCAAAACGTGAATCTACTTCATCCTGTGTAATTAATTCTATTACAGATAAAGGTGTTTTCATTTGATGAATCCACTGATTCATAAAGGTTAAATGGTCATTATTTTTTCTCTCTTGCATTTGCAGCTGATTTTGATAATGTCGATATTGCACCTCAAGTAGTTCTTGAAGAGCAGCCGATACAGCTGCAAAATCAGATTTTTGAACAGATTCATCCAAAGATTGCATCGGGTTTGCTAAGCGCTCATAAAAAGAACGATGTGTAAAATAACGAAACACTAAATAACTTCCCATAAAGAAAACACCTAGAAACATTGCATATAACGCCGTTGTAATATGATTATGCCCATCAAACCAATATACGAGAAATATAGCTAGTAGTTGAATTATAGTAAAGCAAATAAGTGGTATATGATCACGTATAAACAACCTTATCATTTTTCTATACCAGTATCCCAAGTAATATGCAATCTATATCCAACACTACGAATCGTTTCAATCGCACCTTCTATATGTAACGTTTGTAACTTTTTACGCACACGTGTTGTATTTACACTTAATGTATTATCATCAACATAAGATTCGCTATCCCATAATTTATTTAACAACACTTCCCTACTCACAACACGCGGATAATTTTTCATTAATGTCTCTAATAAAATAGCTTCGTTTCTCGTTATATCAATCTCTTCGTTTCTAAGTTTCAATACAAGTCTTTCAGGATATAAACAAAGGCCTTGTTGCTCAATCATTCGCTCTTCTAGTTTCGGTGCATAATCTCCATATGCACGTCTTAAATGACTACGAATTTTCGCCACTACAACTTCATAATGAAAAGGCTTCGGAATAAAATCATCGCCACCGTTTTCTAACGCCATAACTTGATCCATCGTACCTTCACGAGCCGAAATGAATAGTATCGGACATGTAGAAACACCACGAATTTGACGACACCAAAAGTAACCATCAAAACTCGGTAAATTAATATCTAATAAAACTAACTCTGGTTGTTCATCTAAAAAAATGTCTAATACATTTTGAAAGTCCGATACAATAACTCCTTGATAACCATATTTCGCAACATATGTTGATAATAGTTCTGCAATTTTCATATCGTCTTCTACAATCATAATTTTGACCATTATTGAACTCCTTTTTAATCCACAATCTCAAATATACTTATATAAAATAAATACTACCTCTTTTCACAAAATCCGTAAATTAAAAAAGGATGCTTTTATACAAAAGTATCCTTTTTCGTCCCTTATCTATTTAATATGAAATTTACTAAAAGTAAATCCTAGTTTCTCCACATAATCCATCCCTAATTCCATACGCGCCGTTTTCAACGGATCCACAACTTGGCAAACTTTTAAATCACTGGCAGCTGATGTGTGCCACATGAAATGCTCTCTTCTTTCGGTGCAGTACCAATTACACCAATTATTTGATTAATCAGAATTTGCAGTTCGTTTGAAAACAAAACATGTTCATTATGTATTAAGACGATTTTTATTGTATTTTCATGTAGATATTCACCCATTACGCCAAGGTTCACCCCTGTAGTTAAAACACCTTGCTCTGCAATTTTTATCTTTTCAATCGTTACAGCTAATATGTCACCAGGTTCTGCACCACTGATATATACAGGTCCAGTCGTCGGATTAATTCGGTTTCAACCAAATTCCTGAAACGCAACATCTTCAGAGTCAATTTGATTCTCAAAGCAATCATATGTTCCAAATATAAGACGACTCCCAATTTCTACTTCCATATGTTGCTTTGAAATAAACTTTGATTAAACATACCTCACAGACTCGTAATTTATGGTAAACAAGAAGAATTCATTTTGAAAAAAGATGAACAGCTCCCTGTCAAGTAGACAGTGGAAATAATAAAAAACACTTTAAGCGGCTTGAACCCTGTATTCTAATGGGCTTAAGC